>NZEQ01000048.1 GCA_002689105.1 Verrucomicrobiales bacterium
TGTCATTGCTACTTGGCGACCTGATGCGTTTTACCTTGCCTACGTGCGCTAAGCTCATTCTATTTTCCTAACAGAAAAATGAAATGAGTTTAGCGAATGAATCAAGGTGACGTGTTGGACATGCGAACGTTCGGCTATACTGCAAGTACCTCAAATGTGTCTGTACAAACTCAAGGTCAGAACACTGTTTGGAGCATCATAGAAGTTTAGCGTACAAAACTTGCAAGAACGATAGCGCCTAGCACAATTGGCAACCAGTTTTGATCCTCTTCATACGTCGCATAGCCACCGCCGCCACCGCCACCGTAACCGCCGCCACCGCCGCCACCGCCAACCGTCGCAACGGAAGCAATGCGCAGTGCCTTGCGGTTATCAGGTGCAACTGCAGTGATGTTTTTACCTGGTGGCTGGTTGTTATCGCGTTCGACCCATGCAGCTTGATCCGGCCACAAAGCTCCCTTGACTCGGGCATAGATGAATGGTAGTGGTAGTGCTGCGACACCGGCCAAAGCAGCAGCAGTTGTCCAAGGCAAACGTGAAAGGAAACCAGGGTCTGTCTGCGTCCCTTGATCCGCTATGTACCGCAAATCTGTCTGTGTTGCTGCTTCATCTGCATCTGGAGATGCTTGCGTCTCTTGATCCTCTAGATCCAGAATGGGAATTTTACGACGCAAACGGTCTGTCTGTGTTGCTGCTTCATTTGCATCTGGAAATGTTTGCGTTGCTGCTGATGATGATGCGCTCATTTGTTGCGTGCCAATACCCATGTCTTGGGTTTCCACTCTGCTCGTTTGTGTCCCGACTAGTGCACTTAAAATTGCTTGCGTCTGTGATGCTTGCGTCTCTTGATGGTCTGTCTGCGTTGCTGCTGATGATGCTTCCGTGCTAATAGGATCTGTGCCAAAGTCGTTCAAAAATTTAATTATGCGGCCCTGTGTACCCATGTCTTGTCTCGGCGGCAAAGGGTCTGTCTGCGTCCCTTGCGCTGCTGATGATGCGCTCGCTTGTTCGAAAGACGGCGTAGGTGGTCGCACATTAAAATAGGGTCGAAACGGCAAAGCTTGTTGTTCTGGTAAATTACGTTCTGGTAAACGTAACGAAATTGGCGCTGCTTGAGGCGGCGTAGAAATTGGCGCTGCTTGAGGCGGTGTAGGCGTGACAGGGCTAACTTGAGCCCTGCCAGTGACACGCTGCTCCATTGCTGCTAGCCATGAATATTGATTTTGTCGGGCGTTTGACATTATTCATTATCTTAGGTTTTTATACATACGGCATACGACTTTCAAACACACGTCTTGCATACACACGCGCCGCATGCATGTCCTTCTCCTTTGTAATACTTTGCTTATGCAGCACGAGTGCCAGCAAACCAATACCTACCATGACGACCTCTAACGCACCGAACCTAGGATGCATCTACTCTCTGTCGTTTGTATGAGAAAGTTGCCGGGGCAGATTGTGCGCTCCATTCACTTGTATCGCTCTCATACGACGTACTCTCCTCGCTTTCGGTTTCCGTTTCCTCCGATTCGAGCTCGTATTCATGCCGCCACTCTTCTTGCATGTCGTTTACCTGACGCTGCATGTCGTCCACCTTTTTACTGAGGTCCTCGATAGTTTGCGTTAGGTGGCGGAGGGCGGTGAGAATCGGGAACGTTTGCAACATTTGCTTGTGAGTTAGAAGCTTTGACTAGGCCATTCTTTTCCCACTGAGCCGCACGAACTTTGGCCATACGGTCCTTTGCCTCCTGTGAGCCTTTCGCAGGGCCGCTGTACTTCCGCGTCTTCGTCACCTTGGTCTCAGTCGGCATGGTACCTTACCATTAGAAGAAATCAAATCACTGGGTGCTTACAACAGCCGTAATTGATTCCATTAATGTGACGCATTCGATTGTCGCATTCCTCACATTCACACTCTTCACAGCCCTCACCATCACAGTAGCTGCACACCTCATCCCATGGTGGTGGATGCAGTTTCTCATACCGCAACACAAGCTGTTGTTGCAAGCCTCCGTCCATGAGGTCTGACCGGTCAAAGATCTCCTCTACGTCGTCAGTCGTGCGACACAGGTAGCACAGGCGGGCGTTTGAATCATCTTCGTCGAGCACCATCTCAAGTACCTCAGCAATACAAAAGCTGTCATCACTCGCGGCGCCGTCGCTTTCAAGAGACTCGACGTCACTCATACTGCTTCTGAACTGGAAAATTTTCGCTTATTGGACTCTACACACTGACAAGGGCGACCGACGGAAGTTACACGACACAGTTCTTCATAGCATTTGCCCCCAGGTGCCCAATCGTAAGGGGCGCTAATCTGCTTTTGACAGGCCAACATGTATTCTCTTGCGTCTCGCAGCTCGTGCAGCACAATCTCTGGAGGTAGGGGCGGCGCGTCTCGCACAGGGCCTTCATACCACACAGGAAACCTACCGTACTCCATCAGACAGCCTCGCTCCCACTTGCGCGTGAACTGCATGCAGTCTACACTCACCGTGCTGTCGGGGTCTGTGAAGCGCCAGGGTTGACGCCAGGTGCGACACGCCGTCTCAAAATTGTACCAGCACACCTCCTTAAACAAATGCGACAAACGCACGAACTCCTCCTTTGCCTCGCCGTATTCACGCTCAAAACGGTCGGTGTAGTAGTCCAGCATCTCCTGCTCACGCGTTGTCATGCAGGATGATTGCAGTGGCTCCACCGACACTCAGAAAGAAGTGTGGCAAATGACAGCTGCACACTTTCCTGCACGGACATTTCCAGGTAATCCACGCGGCGTACAGCAGAAGCAGGGCGGCAACTTGTTGTTTCGGCCTATTCTTCATGTCGGTAAGATGCTTGGATTTTGGCTCTCTCGCCAGCACCCAACTTCAGCCACTCTATCATGTCTGCGTCATGGCGCGTCTGCTGCCACGTGTCGAGGCACGCCTCATTGCAGAAATCGTACCGCATCGGAGCCTCGAGCACGTGTATCAGTTCACTCGTCCGATGTGGGCCAGATGCACAGAAATGGCAGCGACGCATCGGCGTCCCGCGTACGGGCTGCCACTCCTTCATGTGCTTGGGAATGAACATGCTCGCTTTTGGTCTTCACAGGTAGCCCCGACCCTTTGCTGTAGCTCCCACCACACCCCCAAGCATGGCCGTAGCGACCGCACAAAACATGTCATAGTCCATAGCAAGTGCATTCTTACCGCCCTGCAGATTGGCGAGACCCTGCGCGCCCACACCAAGCAGTGTGTAGTGCACGTAAGGCGTCAGGTAAGGGCTGTTCGCAGCGAATGCGACGTCCATCTTGCCGACGACCGGCAGTTCCATCGTACTCGCAAGACCGAGCACGAACGACAGGTACTTTGGATCCTTGGAGCACGGGATGTAGCTTTGCAGATTCATGACGCTTTAATGTCAGAATTTCCACGATTGTAATAAATGTTTTCGGTTGAGATTGAGTGTTTGCTGCTAGCGGGCTTGTGTTTCATTCTCGGTGTCGTCGCTACGGTTTACTGTCTTATGCTAACTACATGCTGTATGGCCAACAAACGTCTTTCCGATGCTGCTACAAATGTCGTGCCCCGAAATGGACGCAATGCGCAGACAGGTGTGCGACCGCCTACGGGGAACCGTGAACTCGTGGGAATGGAACCTACAGAATCGGTACGGCGACCCTCGTATGTACGCGTTGCAACAACAGCAAATGCATGCACAACAAGCGGCATTGGAACACGACCTGAGCCGGCGCAGTTCACGGCAGTTCGAGCAGACCTACGACCAAGTGAACGACCGCGCAAAACAGACACACGCAAAACGAATTGCGGGCCGCATCAAGTCTGAGCGCACTACGCGAGCCCGCGGTCGCCAAAATTCAACCACACGCCCTGAATCGGCGGCGGGCCCTGCTCGAAAGCAGCAACCTCCTGATGCGCCTGCTCCCGCGCCTGCGTGAGCTCCTTCACTCTCTCGCGATCAATGTCCTGTATGTTCATGTCCTGGTACTTGTCCGCGTCGGGCACAGTGCGCTGCACGTCACGAATGCGTTCGGTCGTGGGCCCTGGCTTGGCTGGCTCCGCTTGCTCATGATGTATCTTGATCTGCTCATCGAGCTTCTTCTGCATTTGCAAGTTTTTCGTCATCAGGTACCCAGCAGACAGACCTAGCGCAATGACCCACGCCGACATTTGTACTTACGCCTCAGAAAAGGGAGTAGTGTTGCGGTACAGGAAATTCGCGAATGTGTTAATTGTACCAGTTTGTAGGAACGAATCTCCAAACATGCTGCGACCATCTCGCATCAGCTGACGATACAGAAACTCTATGTCCTCTACGTTGTCCTCGATCCACTTGGCCCGGTCGCGTTGCATCGTCTTCGGCACTTCATCCTCCTCCTCCTCGCTACTTTCGCGGTAGTCCGGGTCGAACTCGTCGTCCGTATAGTCGTACGGCAAGCCGCTCTCAAGCGTATCGACCTGGCTACGTGTGGAGGGCATCACTGGTTGTTCAACTGATTAGAATAAGTGTCGAGGTAGTACATCACCAGTAGCAATGCATCGGCTAAGTCGTCCTGCTTGCCACCCTTTGTGAACAAATGGGTTACATTGTCAGCGAACGTATCTGGATTTGCTGCAATGAATCTGCCCGCCCACTCCACCGCTTTGGCTTTGTTCGAGCGATAGTTTCGTGTGCTTAAGTTGTAATGCATCTTGACACACCGCGCGTTGATGACGTAGCACCGGTCGTAGAACATGCATTGTAGCAGAGCCTCGATGATACGCATGTTACACCGCATCTGGCGCTCCACCACAACGGCAGTCGCTTGCGAGAAGAGGGTGTCGTGACGCTGCACGAAGTCGCGAACGTACTGCACATTTTGCGCAGGTATGTATCGTCCGTTTGGAACTATCGTCACGTTATCCCAGTGTACGACCTTATTTGTTATGAAATCGAAGGCACAGATCGCCAAATTTTTTATCCCGACGTCGATGGCCACAACTAAAGACATGCCTCTTTACACGTTGGAACTTGTCTTATTTGGCACTACCTCCACTTGCGCTGCACTCAGTTTCACCACGTCACGTACGCACTCCACACCCCAGCACTTGATCCTACTACACCGCGACTTTAGGAAATACGTTAAGACCGTACCTAACGTGCCTACTCCCATACCAATCACTGTCAACAGCCACGCACCGTTTCGCTCTAAAAAGTCCGGATCGGGACAGGCGACCTCCTTTGCCGTGGTCATGCACTCGATCGGACATGTGACGCTCATTGACAATTAAGCGAATTAGATTAAGCAAAACTGAGCAGCGCACGGCCATCCTTGATCTGCAGCCAATTGTAGTAGAGCGCGTACACGTCGACGCGGACACCCTTGGCAGTAAGTTCCGATGGCATGCTGCTCTCCTTAAGGTGAATCGACAGCTTGGCGTGCGAGACCTTTGAAAAGTTGACCGCGCCGGACGGGTTCGAGCCCTCGGGGTTGAGCGAGAAGGGGTACACGAAAATGTTCTTCGAACCTTCGAGACCGTACGCATGACTAAATGCTGGACCCGTAAGCCCCATCATCGCCCTCTCCTTCTGGCTGCTGTTCGAGTGCAGCATCGGAATCAGGCGCTCGCGCAGGTACGCCGTGTCGATACCCTTGTCCAAACCGGGGTGGCGCTCCTGCCCGTTGAGTGTGAGCTGCAAGTTCGTGACCGTGAGCGCTGAACCCTTCGAATCATCTTGGAGCATACGGTCGTAGTTCGGTTCCGTGCCGTCGCCGTGGTAGAAGAAGAAGCCCTTCGATGACGTGTCGAGATCAGCGTAACCTGCTTTAGCTGGTACATTAGGATCCACAGAAGTATCCTGTGCAGCCGCCTGAGTAAAGACCGTCTGGCTGCTGTTCAAATCTCTTTCGTTGCGAAGAGTAATGATCAAGGTACTGACCGGATGCAAGAACGACAAATTCAACTCAAACTTGCTTCCCGCAATCGTCGTGAACGTTTCGTGCTGATGCTGGAATAGCTTCATCAGACGCACGTGCTCCTTGTTCATGAGCGTCTGCGCCTCCGGCCCCGTCACATGCACGTAATGACACATGAGGTGGCAGGTCGGGTTCTTAATGACTGGCCAGGTGCCTGCACCTTGGGCGGTTAGACCCACTTTAATTTTACCGCCCATCTGCACAAGTTCCGTAACCTGGCGCAGCTTGATTGCAATTCGAATGTCGTTGCACCCAGCGACGGCCGCGAGCGGGAAGTACTGCGACACGTGCTTCGTGAAGAAAAGGCCGAGTGGAATGATGAGGTGCCGATCGTCAGACAGGTAAGGAGTGGCGTTTACCAAGGCCTCAACTAGACGCGTGCAGTCTTTGTTCACACCTAGGTATTTCCCCTTGGTGTCTGGGCCAACCCCAGCGTCTCCTGCAGTACCACTAATGGCAATACCTGGCAACTCGCGATTGTATGTTACAGTATCGGAAGCATCGGTAACCTTCGTCACGAACGCAGCTCGACCCGTCTTTAAGACTGTACCGTGCCCCAAGCGCATCTCGTCCGAGGTCATGAGCTCGTTTCGAATCTGCAGCTCCTCGCCGGTAATGGTCTCGATGTCGTTCGACCCCACCGAGAACGTGATCTTCTCAATCATCGCAAACCCAAGCTCGTCTACCCACTGCGTGAACATACGAGTGGTAACATCACTGCCTGCGTTTGATGCTACGGCTGTAAACGATTTATTTGCAAGATGTGGAATTTCGACACGCAGATCGACTGGACCGAGAAGGTCGGCGGCCTTTGGAATGATGAACTGCATCGTCGAGCCCCACGTAGGAGTGTTCTGCGGATCGACCTTGCGATACTCGACCTGGAAGTTACTGGTTCGCACGTAGCCGACGTTAGTAAAGTATGAGCGGCTGTTGTCGTAAAGGAGCGCATCCTGAGGACCCTGGTTAATCTGCAGCTGTGGCATGTCTAACTACACTCCAGAATTTATGCAACCGTGTGCGCAACCAATTTAACACCAGGAGACAGCAGTTGTTCACGCTGCAGGTCAGTCTTAATCTTGCTGTAAACTGCGCTCGGACCCGGCAGATTCTTTGGCCTCTGCAGACCGACTCCCAGACTTTGATCCTTCAGTAGTGTGTTCAGCGGCCTGTCTACGAACATCTCCGCCGCCTGGCAATACTTCGTCTGGCACGACCCCGCCGACTCCTTCATCACTGTTTTTGTCGGTGTTGGGTATCCGTACATCACTGCTGCGGCTGCCAGCACCAGCGCTACCATCGGCATCGTGATCGACTCCTGCGCTCGCGACAGCAGGTTCGCCCGCCCCGGAACGACTGGCATGCGGTTCGGCACCGGAATCGGCACTGGGATGTACGTCATTTGTTTGTAGCTTGGAAAGTTGTTCGAAAAGCCGCTTAATTTCTTGTGTTTCGGTTTGCAGCGCATTGTAGCGGGCCCTCAGTGTGTCAGCTTCTTCTCGTGCCGTACGCGCGTCTGCTTCGATTTGCGAATACTTTGCTTTCTCGTTTTGGCGAAATTCAAGTGCTCGTTGGTACAGGGCATCCCCACGAGTCGGCAGCGCTGATTTTGGCTCACCGTACGTGCGATGCAGGGATTCAAGGTATCCATTTTTGTGTGGCTTATGTGTTTGGAAGAACGGATCCGGGCGCTGCATTTGTTATACTTCAGAAAACTACTTGAGTGCAGGCAAAAGCGGAAGTACGGGTGCAGTCAATTCCGCTTGGCGCAGCTCCTGTGTTCTGGCCTCGTCTCTGGCGTCATTTACAACTTCCTGACTGATCGCTTGTTCTTGCGCCTCGGCTCTGTCCTCGCGTGCGCGCACCTCCGCTGCAGGCAGATCGCGCTGTTGCGCTGACAGAAAGTCCTGCAAGCGCTGTTTGAAAACGCGCGTGTCTTCGAGCTCTTGATCCTCGCTGATGGTCGTGATGCGCTTGGGAGGCTCGCCGGGCATCGCAACCGCGGCGGTCGCAGCATTGTGGTCGGTTGCGAACACACCCGGCTGGCGATCGTTCGGGGTCGAGTCGTACGCGTACATGCGCTGCGGAGCCTGCATGCCAAACTCCGATCGTGACACCACCTCGTCGGTCGGATAGCGAGCCGGAATCGCAACTGCGTCGGACAGCGGTCGCCCCTTGACCCAGTGCTTAAAATACTGGAACGCCTGCTCCAGGTTCTGCGGCCCGAACTCCGCTAAGAGTTGCATCTGCATGTCCTTGTCATGCGACTCTTCCTTTTGCTTACGCAGGTATTCGCGCACACCCGGCAGATGTAGCAACGACGCCCGACCCCAGGGAGTGTGCTTCCATCCCGCCCGCGCCTGCCCGACCTTACTGTGTCCTTCCGCGTCGGTGCTTTCCGCCGAACGAAAGAGCCACCGACGCACCGGTTTCCCGTCTGCATTTTCGTACACCTGTTCCTTGCTGGTGTCGTTTGCCTCATGCTGCCCCTGCAACCACTGCTCGAATTCAGCCTTCAGGCACTCATCGGCCTCCTCCTTGTAGTTGGCCACGATCTTGTCCAGGTACACACTCTTCTCCGCATCGCTCAGACCTTCCGTGTCGTATTTGTAGCGTTCCGACTGAATCGCGCGCTTCAGGTACTCAGCCTCGTAGCGTGGCCACGACTGTGTTTTGCCCGCCTCTTGTTTGGTACCGATGCTGCCACCCGCGGCCGTACCCGTCGATGTGGCGTCAGCTGGCAGTGCACCTCGCGCATTCCAATCCCACGTCATGATGCTTTCTCATGAGATTTTTCTCACACTGCAAATAGGGTAATGAATACACAGCAAGGCACGCCAGCTTGGTTTAGCGCACGAAAAGGCAAGCTGACCGCCTCCAAATTTGGCGCAGCTGCTGGCATCTGTCCCTACACGAGTCGGGCCAAAGCATTACGACTTGAGCTTGGTCAAGAAAAGTGGAAGGGCAACATTGAGGCGTGCACTTGGGGCACTAAGAATGAAAAGAATGCGATCAAAGATTACATGGTGCGCACGGGCAATGTAGTTACGAGTAAAGGCTTCTTTGAGCACCCCGACCACCCTTGGCTCGGCGGCTCCCCGGACGGCTTGATTGGAACGGAAGGCATGATTGAAGTCAAGTGTCCATTCGTGAACAAAGTGTGCCACGCTAAGATTCCGCCTGTGTATTATTGCCAAATCAACGGTCTGCTGGAAATACTGGATCGACAGTGGTGCGATTACATCAGCTGGACCCCCACCGAGATGAAGGTGTACAGAGTGTACCGCGATCCCGAGCTCTTTGCATACTTACTGGACCGGTACACACTCTTTTACGCGTGCATGAAGCGCGGGTGTGACACGTTGCCTCGTGTGACGACAGCAGAGAAGACCGAAGTGTTACAACGCATCGAGCAGTCCGACGCACACACCCGCTACGAGTTTTGGGAGTACATGGAACCTGGGCCTCAGGAAGGCAGATGGGAGGGCCCGCCAAGCGATCCGTTTGCGTACTCGAGCGACGAGGAGTCTTCTTCTAAGCGTCCTTGTGAATATGGCGCAACAGACGTTTCAAAGTTGCAACGTTGTAGCGAAGGAGTTCGGCAGGACATTGCGCCCGTACATGGTGCCGCCTGACCTAGGTGTGTACACCGTTGACGACCGCCCGAACCCAGGCTGTGAACCCATCTTTAGCGGGTTTCAGGAGCGTGCGCCGCGTCGCAACGACGTGTTAAAACCCACATGGGGCAAGGGTGGGATCCCGACGCAAGACACGTGTCGCTCTGCTGACGTGCCGAACGTGCTTGCAAGGCATGAAATGCGGCCACTTCAGGAGCTAATGACTGAACAAGGTCCTGTCAAATTGCCTTATGGCCCTGACACACTCACCGGGTACATGCCTTCTGACAATGAGTTTCAGACAGTGGTAGACAATGACACACGACGCACTGGAATTTCTAACCGATACTACAGGTAGAGAGATGAAGCACTTCTACAAGCATCAAGAGTTGAACCCGAACGAGATTGCCTTCACGCTTGGTACCGACCGCAATGGTAAAACGACGGTGAGCATGGTGTACCAGCCAGCCGGTGCGGCGGTATCGATGGTGAGCGCCCCGGCTGTGACGCTGTGGCCGCGCGTGTCGGGGGACGGCAATTTCGGCACTATGTTCGGTCCTACGGATGTAACAAAAGCTAAGTTCACACTGGATCTGAACGACACACACATTAACGACCAGCCTAACGCGGAGTTCAAGCAGTTCATGGAGAAACTGGAGCAAATTGACGACAAGTTGCTGGACTTTGTGACCGAGCATCAGCTGAAGATCCTTGGCCGCAAGAACCTCAACCGCGATGAAGTGAAGATGCTGCAGATTCGGACCATACGCACGAAGTACGACAAGCAGACGGGGGTGCTGAATGGGCATGTGATGAATTTAAGCACCTCCAAGTTTGCGTGGGACGGTATGGGCGGTAAGTATGCACGTCAGATCACAGTCTGTGATCACAAAGGGCAAACCATTCCGCATGGTCAGGTGGCACCGGGCGACATCGTAGCCGCGACGATCTACGCTAATCAAGTGTACACCGGCGTCGGAGGAGACAAGTTTGGGATTCATTGGAGCTTCGCCGACGTGTCAGTAGTGTGCCAGCGCGCCAACCTCGAGCAGAAGACTGAAGTAGCTGCGTTCCAAAATGCAGACTGGGCCTTTGCGAAGCCCTATGTAGACCAAGTTTCTGAACTTACTTCAACTTACAATGCAAACGAACAATTCGCCCCCTAATTCACAAGAAGTAAAATACGGGCGCAATGCGACCATGCCTGTGTTGTCGGCAGATAAGTACGCTGAAATCAATCTGCCGGACCTGCCATACTGGGACCCTATGGCAGACCCCGAGAAAGAGTGCGGACTGAAGATAGATGCAACTGTGGTGTGTTGTGGAAAGCGTCGGACGGGAAAGTCGTGGGCCCTGCGCAATCTTATGTACTTAATGAAAGACAAGATACCAGCAGGTATTGTCATTTCACAGACTGATGAGTTGAATAAGTTTTGGCGTGATTATGTTCCTAAAAAGTACATTTACGCCAAGTATGAACCTGAGATCTTAGATGCCGTGTTCAAGCGACAGAAGGAGATACTCAACGACAAGAACATGACAGATGAACAGAAGGACAAGGCAGCCCCCTTCTTCGTCTTACTAGACGATGTGATTTCGGATCAACGCTTGAAGTACGACGAAAATCTCATGGAACTGTTCGTGGCCGGCCGTCACTACCGTCTCTTTGTTATGATTACGACACAGTACGCCAAAGCCATTACCCCGACCCTACGCGGCAACACCGACTTTTGTTTGGTGTTCAAAACGATTCAAGGTCGGCAGCGCGAAGCTCTCTGGGAGGACTTTGGTGACTTCCTTACAAAGGACGCTTTCAATCGCATCGTTGACGCGTACACAGAGGACAACGAAGTACTAGTAGTCAACACCTGCCCCGAAAACCATGTAGACCCGATGGAAATGCTGCGCTGGTGGAAGGCACAGGAGATCAAACCGTTTCGCATGGGCAGCAAAGAGTACTGGCAGTCGGCAATGAACGCAGATTCGAAAGTTCCGCCACGCGAGGGGCCCACAAGCGCGTCACAGTTCCTGAGTGCGAAGGACATCATGCCGAAGCCATGGGATCAAATGATTCACGAGTTCTCGGACATGTCGATCAAGTCGGGGGGCTACCCTGCTACAACTAGTGTGCGGTCACATCCCGTCCTTTTCTGACCGATCAGCAAATGACCTCTCGCGCAATCCAGGTGTCGATCACACAAGTGACTGCAGGCCTCCTTATCGGTTCTACAATCGAAGCCGTGCTGCCAAAACGGACCGAGGGCGCTTCACTGACGAACCAAGTTTTTGAAGCTCTAGTTCAGGTTGGTCTGAACGGCGCCGCTTTGGCAACCTTTTCCGGTTTAGTTCGTGGAGAAGGCGTTGATCCGACTTTCGGAATCCCGTTTTCGTACTCGCTGTATTCGTCTCAACCGGAGCTACAGGCGCGCCTCGGTGCCTTATCGCTGCCAATAAAGCAGCAGGTTGCTCGAGTTTCACAGCAAATGGCGCAATCTGCTGCAGCGGCTTAACGGGCCATTGCAAGCTGCTGACCATGCTTTCCCACATCTCATCAAGCGCCCGCAGCTTTTGGCGCGACTTGATCAGCGGAAAGAACATGCAGAACTGCGCGCACCCGAGCTTTTGGAACAGGCGACAGAAGACGTAGTTGTAGTTGAGGAAGTTCTTGCGGCCCTGTGCCTTGAAGTGTGTGAAGGGCTGTTGTAGTTCGGTGAAAGAGTGGTCTAACATCATTAACAACTGATTTCCTGGTTTCGGTGGCTCAATGCCCGTCACGCGCTGAATGATCTGCAGCCACTTCTCGATGTACAGTTGCATGTTCAGAGATCGGAGTACGCTTCGGATGACATCTTTGTTGATAACGGTGTGCGAGCCGTCAAGTAAGCGTTCTGCAATTTGCAGAAAGTCGTCGTGAGGAATCGCACTCTCCTGCAGCAGTAATTGCGAAATGCGCTCGTGCCAATGATGAATACGTTTGTAATTAGACGTAGAGCGCCGTGGAGGGTAGCGCTGATCGTCGCAGACGCCAAACGTGCTTGCCATAATAGTACCGCAACTGGTGCACACATCGTAGTAGCACTCTGAATGACCGGGATTGCTTCCGCGATCAAAATGAGTGCCACCACACACAGCACACACGTATCTTGCGTGTGCAGGTTGACGCTCTTCAAGGAGATGCTCCAGATCAGCAAAAGCAGCAGCGACAGCATCTTGCGTGTCGAACATCGCATACAGCTCGCTTTCTGAACTGCTCGGAAAAAGTCTTCACTGTGTCTTTATCACTTTTTGTAACTGTTTACGCTGTTTCGTTGTCAGTGGTTGCCCGGCCTGCAGTAGTTCTTGAAATGCTTTAATAGCTGCTACTGCCTTCAACATGACCTCCTCATCGGGGATAATGTCGACTGCCACTTTGCGGCAAGAGTTCCCCATGCATGTGTCTAATTTGGAAAGATGTTCCAACCTGCAGCTAAGCATGGCCGATTGCATAAAAAAAGTGATTGACGTCTTTGCGACACATACTGACGAACCTGTAGCTACGACGCCATTTGTAGCACACAACAAAGACGATGTATGGCAAGGTCCCGTGTGGAGTGTAGAGCTTGCTGAGACTGACGGTGCATTGACGTACTACCCGACCACAGACGACATTACCGCACTGGTGTGCAATTGGGAGACGGATTGGATCATGACTGCGGCGCCGGGCTGGAACGTGTGGGAGCTTGAAGTAGGCGACACTATACGCATTGGCAATGTTGGCTCGAACGGCTACTCTGAATACCTAACCGTGTTGGAGAAGATCAAGGTGAATAAAGTTGCGAATGGTTCCACTGACGCAGACATTAGCTGGTTCAAGCCTAAAGAGGCGAGTGATGGCACAGACAGCAATGATGTACTCGAAAAGCAGTCGACTGATGCCGATGGTGAATGGGACGATGCTGATGGACCGGGTGCAGGGTCCACAANTNCCTCAGGAAAAGTAAAGTATGTGCAACTCACTCAAACTTATTACGCGTACCGGATTAACATGAAGTTAGACGCGACCACACCTGCTCTAGACAAGAAGCTCCGAGGCTTCACCGGCAACACCCTCGCCACAAAAACATTGCCGAAACGGCATGTGACGTTCATCAATCACAGTTGGGCGCACAACGGTAACGAAAACTGGCCAGATAATGATGTAACTGTTGTCTATGCCTATGGANCCGATCCCGCTGCAAAAGTAGACAGCGAAATTTACTACAAGCAGTGGCAGTATCCGCTGTTCAAACGAGTCAATCCGCACAAGCGTTCGTTGCAAGTCAAACTGGATCGCGGCATCAAGGCCATTCACTGGATTAAACTGTACGCCGCGACGTTTGCCAACAAGAACAACGTCGGGTATCACACCTCGCACGAAGTGGCGAAGGATGACTGGATAGCCTTGCACATTGATGAAGTACCCGGTGACGTCATCAGCAATCACAGTGTCGCAAACGGTGCATTCGCTGTCTTACATGCCGGTTTCGAGCAGCATGGCACAGCACACGGAAGTTTGGAGGTGCATGAGCAGGAAATTCAAGGCTTGGTCACACACATCTTTGAGCAACCGAAGACCGACACGCGTTCACTGACGATTCACGTGCGCAACCGTTTCAACGAGGCCGCTGACATGGGCAGAATCCATCTTTGGTTCAAGCTGTGCGTGTCACATGGTTAAGAGTTTCTGACTCCTCTCCAGAGAAGCATGGCTCCTGCAGGTGCTGGAATGGCTGAAACTCAAGGTACTGGTGCGATGGAACTGTACAATGCGCATTCGGGTCAGGCTGGCTTCGGCGGCGCGATGGCGAACGAGCTGGCGGATCGCGAGATGAGCGCGCGTCAGAAGATGACCCCACCAGTGGGCGGCGAAGACATGTCGCGTCCGGCCGGCGCACCGGAGTGGTACAATTACTCTGGCATGGCGCCTGCGAAGTACGCGGTCCCGAACGAGATGAAGGATCGCATGGTCGCGCGCGCGGCCATCCGCAACGCAGCAGCGACCGAGGGCTCTTCCGCGGTGCCGCGTCCGGACCCGATTCGCGACGAGGAGGTCGATTACCTGCAGGCGATGAAGAAGCAGGCCGAGCTCGCCGACTTCGATCGTTACATCAATACGCTCATCGACGTGCGCAAGCCGGGTAACCTGAAGTGGCTCATGGAAGTCTACCCCGAATTCGTGCATCGGCGTGTGGCGCAGGTCCATGACGACTACGACTACGCAATCCGCAAGCAGATGATCGACAACTGGGGTGTAAACACGTTCGACGACTTGCACTTCCTGTACCTCATGGACCAGGGCAAGATCGACGGCCCCTCGCTGTCGAAACGCGTCGCCAAGGATTCCGCGTACCAATCGAGCTGGCTTGCACCGTACCAGTTCTGGCAGAAGCACGAGCCGGGTGTGCAGCTGCCGTTTGCGTCGGCGCAGTCGGGTCAGCGGCCGGCGAACCGCACGGACTGGACGCAGTCGGACGCCGGTCAGCCGCTGGGCAGTGGTCGTGACCTGAACTCGATGGCGCGCTCGGTCATGAATCTCGACCCCGACCGCCAGAGCGCTCGCGATTACGACGGCAGCGGCGGCGTGAAGGGCACGGCTCCCAAGGGTTGGTTCGGTTATTAACTTAATCTGAAGTATGCGTAAGATGCCAGTCCAGGAGCAACTAGTCATTGAGGGTTGGAGAGGGGTGTTGGTCGACGCAGGCCTGGGTACGCCGTCAAAACGGGGTCTGACCGCTTTTTTAGCTACAGCAGCCGTTGCGTACGCTTTTAAATTACCAAAAGGCGCGTTCCATGAAGACGGAACGATGCGTCCTGCATCCGATGGCAATGGTCACTTTCTTCTGACGCCACTGACAGTAGGTGCAATTGCCTTTCTATTCACATGAGTACAGTCGGGGCGTTCTTGCGTGAAAAGCTGAAGAACATGGCTACTTGGCTCGAAAACGAAGGCGTATCTGGTGCGGCGGTAAGCCACCTGCAAGAGGTACAAATTGTCGCCATGGCGCAACACTTGCACGACAATTACGCGGAAGCACTCACACAGCGCGCCTTCACACCTTTGCTTCAAGACAAGGAGAACATACCATTGATCGTACTTAAGATCATAAAGGAGGTAGAAGCGCGTGTGGATTTGCATGATAAGTTTTGGCGGTACTTAGAGCTCTTTTCTAAGACAGTAGGTAATCATGAGTGAGGATCCGTTGCGTCTCGGCGGGTTAGACCCAGAAGTGTTGGAGCCGGTAATTGAGTCGCGTAAAAAGGGAACTAAGAAAGACAGTTACGCGACAGTCTTGCGAGCCGAGACCGCCGCCAAGAAAGAAGAGCGCATGCAGCAGACCCAAGCTGCACCTACTGCGCCACCCCCGCCGCCCCCGCCGCCCGAACCAGTCGTAGACAAAAGTCGCGTGCTAGACAAGATACAGGCGTACCGCGAGCGCTTTACACATCTGAAATCGCGCAACAAGGTGTCCGCGAAGTCGACCTCTGATGAATTGCTTGACGAGCTGCACTACCTCGAGCAGCAGTTGGGTCAGAAGGAAGGACACATGGGTACGCAGATGTTCATGCTGGCCCTGACCGGTGTCGAGGAAGCGACGAAGTACTACAACCCACTCGGCCTCAATCTGACCGGCCTCTCGAAGGTGGCACAGGACAATCAAGACCAATTCACACCGATTTTGGACGAGCTCTTTATTAAATACGCGATGAACATGTACGTCGGGCCGGAAATGCGTCTGGTTATGGCCACGGCGACGCTCATGTACACAGTGCACAGCGCAAACAATGGCAATCCGCAAGTCGCTCGTGCGATGGAAGCGATGTCGAGACAGGCGCCTACGCCGCCGCCGTCTGCGAAGGACCTTTAGTCACAATACTGTATACAATGAACACACCACCAGCCAACACAATGACGCGCGTCACTTCGTTGTCAAAGAGTTTGACGATTCGTGACGAAGCATCCGAAGCAGCACCACCAGCTTGACCAGCAGCGCCAGCAACTGCATCTGCTGCTTTTGCAATTGCACTACTCGCGTTACGACCTAGGAGACGTATTTCATCCGTAGTCTCACGAATTGGTTTACTTACCGTGTCAGCAAAACTAGCAAGCACTGGACCTCTGGTTTGTGGATCATTCAAATTGCTGAGAAACTGAGTTGCATTTCCGAGAAACTGAGTCGAATTCCCAGTGAGGTAAAAAAATTGTTTGAACCCATCTGGCGCCTCGAACGCCCTAAAATCTGGCGCCTCGAACGCCCTAAAATTATCATACGCAAAATCAAATACAAAACCAAATACAGAAGGAATAGGTACATTCTTGTAACCAACCCAACGGTCAAACCAGTCTTTTGGTATTGTTGCGTTTGATTGTGTATTGTTAGTAGGCACTGTCCGTTTGCGTTTATTTAAGATGTCTGCAGGCGTTTGAGGCGGCATACCTGGCGGCTTAGGCGGTGCTGGCAGTTGAGGCGCATTCCAATTATTAAACCCCATTCCGACCTGGTGATCTACGGGGGGTATTATGTTGATTTTGTAGCGTCTTGTAGTATTAGTTGTCGTAGTGTTGTTAGTTTGCGGTGCGGGCGCGGCTGTGGGCGGTGGCGAAGGCTTAAAGCTTTGTCTTGCCTTTGAATAATCTTTACCAAAACCGTGCATCATGTAATGGCTCATGTTTGTGAGATTACATCAGGAATTTAACACACAAAAATCTCACCCTTCCGTAATTATGGTTGTGCGCACAGAGTACGAAAAAATCAAAAGCACACATGCCGCAATCACGGATGTCGATCAACCAGTAAATACCTCGGAGAAAGCGAGTAATACTGTGATTGTACACGACGATGACCGCGCAGAATACATAGCCAAAAAGAAACGCCGTGAACAAGCGCTACTTGAAAGTAGGCGACGACGTCGTAATGAAGACCTCATCAATTCACAAGACTACATCAATTCACTGTGGAAAGACCGGTACGAAATCCTGGAAAAATTAAAAGCAGCAAACAAGGTGTTGGAAGCGGCTCGTTATACTCACAGCAACCTTTACGGCGGAGGCAAGGCGCTGTGGACGGCTGGTGAGAAAACATACAACTCATTGTACGAAAGCGTTGTAGATGCGGACCCTTTACGTTTTACCGAAACTCTTCTCGGTGTCATTCCCGACACGATCGAACGCGTACAAAACGCAATAGGACCTAGCAGCGAAGCTTGGCGTAGGGCACGCGATCCAATGTTCGCTCGAAACCCAACGAATCCTCTTGAACAGGTCGTAGGCGGCTACCATAACAACCTGCCAAGGAACGCTGAGCTACAACAAACCATAGGTACCGATTTGACTATGATTCGTGACGTCGATACAGATCTAGGCCTTATGCGCTTCAGTATTCAGCAGTTCAACAAGTATCTGCCAGAAGGTGCAAAGATTCCTGAGTTGACGGAGGGGGAGGTGGCCGCGCTCGCACGATCCGCTGATTACTTCGTATGGACAAAACAAGTAAGATTGCGAGAGCTAGTTAAAGCCAGTGTTCACAGATTGGCGGTACGGAACCAAGAGCTTGGTGAGGCTGTAGGAGCTGAAGACGTTCCAGCAAAGGCTGACGAAATCTTTAGACAAGTCGAGGATTACATCCCAGAAAGGCTGCAGCTACCGACGTTTGAGAGAATACTTGCAAAGGTAAGTGACACTGCAGACTACCTGGGCATACCGCGGGAAAACGTATTGCGTCAATTTGTCGGTTCATTGGCTTTTGACGACACCGGTGTGTCTGCAAGTACACAGCGTGCGGTAAACCAAACAGCCAGAGACAAAGAGTGGGCTGAAAAGCTAGCCAAAGACATGTACGAAGAGTTAGCCAAACAGAACAAAAATGCTGAAGAATGGAACAAGTTACTAAACGAAGCTATAGACCATCATGTTAGCATCGACCCTCATAATGAAGCGTATGTACGAGTTAGAGAAGGTGAGGATGCGGAATGGGACGCGCAGGATGCTCTGGAAGAAGGTGAATTTGAAATAAATAGGCCTGGCTTAAACGAGAATCTCATAGAGGATCATGTTTCAATTGCAAACCCCAACACACGTACCTACGAATACAACAACGAAATGAACCCGAGCTGGTACAAAGCGTATCAAAATGCCTACGAAACTGCTCTGCGCACGGGCGAATTGCCGAGTTGGATGAACTCAGACCTTGGCAATGCTTACAGTACTAACGCAGAACATCCATCTTGGGCCGTAGCAGAGGATGCGGCGCATAGGGCATACGACCTTTCGGGAGGCACACCGAACTGGCTTCCAAACACTGGCCCTGCGTATTCAGTCGGCGGACCAGGAACCTGGACGAGCGATGGTGACACGACTCCAAAGTGGTCTGACAATATTCCGGAATTTACAGGGAATACTGCGTGGGCGGAAACCAACAACCCTAACCCCAACCCCAACGCTGCTACGGATTGGGCAGGTCAGCCACAGCAACCCGCATACAGCACGGAGGGCATGGGTTTTACGCCGCAAACACCAGAACCAGCTTCAACCGCGCAAGAAATTGCTAATGCTGTTGCTAACGCGAACCATGCTGCGGACACCGCTGCTGCTGCCGCTAGCGCTGAAGCTGCCGGTGCCAGTTCGACAGGAATCTGGAGTGCCGTAAAAGCTGGTACAAACAACGTCATACAAAGTTTAGACAATAACCCGAACTTTGTAAAAACTGTGAAATACGGCGGTAAAGCCGGTGCTGGAGTCGGCGGTGCGCTTACAGTTGCCGGCATTGCATTGAGTGCAGTTGACATAGTGAGCACAGAGGTTGCGTACTCGAAAGGAGAAATCTCCCTCAAGGAACGCACCAAAGACCATATGCACACTGCAGCGAGTTTCGTTGGCGGTGTAGCAGCAGGGAGCGCTGCCACAGCCGTCGTCGCAGGAGCTTTAGGTTGGGCGGCAGGAGGAGGTACCTTTGTAGCATGTAGTGTTGCCACAGCAGGCTTCGGTGCTGCTGGGCCTTGCGAAATTGCAAGTACAGCTGTTGGAGCCGGTGTATCGGCTATAGCTACTGCAGCAGGCATTGGAGCAGGATTTGCGAGTGCAATTGGATTTGGAGCTGCGTCAGATAGCCTCGCTGATTGGGTTATGGGAGAAGACAGTAATTATGATCCGACCTTGACATCAGACCCCTCAACCGATCCAGACAGTGATGGATTTCTCATTACACCAGACGAACCATCGCTCGCGCAAATGAGTCCATCACAGCGTGCAGCCTACGAATCCCAACAAACAGCAACTGCGATTCAGCAGGTGACGACTTCGAATGTCGTACGGGGTACTGGTGGAGCTATCACTGTTGACGATAACGGTACGCCTAGACACGTACCACTCTTGTACAACCCGAACCACGAAGTCGGTCTGATTGGACAGACGAACCTGCTTGGAGCAGCTTTAGGAATGACACACATTCGCGGCGTGTCATCGTCCGCATGGCGTAACCAGGGACCTCAAGTTGCTGGCCAGAACAACGCGGGCCCTGGTGGAACGATAAGGCTCTAGACATTTTCTACAGATTACACAATAATGAGTTACGCGGCCTACGAGCGCTTCTCTACGCCTGTGCAAGCCCATCTCGAGGCTCCATCCCAAGGGCAAACTAAATTTGGGTACGTACAAGATGACGTGTATTACGGCGGTCCCATTACCGAACACTTGCATGCCAGCGCAACACCGCGTGACTACCCCGACGTCTATGTGAACGGCGAGGACGTGACAGTGACCGTCGACCCGTTAAAGAACGCACAATGGCTACTGTCGGGCAGTTCAGAGAGGCACACCTACTCTGTGCACCGTGGCGCCTTGAAGAATCACGCAGCCGTCATGAACACGATTCCACTGCTCCATAACAGTGACGCGTTGCCGGTCAATTTCGTGCCGACGTCAAAGATGATCGATAGCGTTGACAAGTTCACACCGCGCTGCACCCATAACTCCTCGCGTGGTTATGCATCGCATCGCAATTGGGGCAAGCTACCTGCAATTTCAGCTGGCATTTACAATAATGTATTTTTTAACGTACCCGACTTCGTGTGCGACGCGATGGTGAACTTCTCCAACACACACGGCGACCGCAATCGCGCTTTCGACTGCAGCTCCGTCGGTTTTCCGAACGGCGACTGTCGCGGGTCTGGCTAAAATCTGACGCAATCTCAACCATGGAAAACCTTACGTGGCTGGCAGTCGGACTAGTGCTGACGGCGTACATCCGGCAGCGGCACACAGAGGCCGAGAAACGCAAGCCTCGCACGGTACAGCTCAGCGCTCAG
This sequence comes from Verrucomicrobiales bacterium, assembly GCA_002689105.1. GTDB lineage: Archaea > Thermoplasmatota > Poseidoniia > Poseidoniales > Poseidoniaceae > Poseidonia. The sequence goes on from NZEQ01000048.1 coordinate 20,897, forward strand.
AACGAAGTCGATCCGACGCGCTGGAAGCATGACGGGAGCCAGCCGCCGCATTATGGTACGTTTGATGGGAATCGCCTACACGAAAAGCAAGCGGAAGTGCTTGAATTAAGAAATGCGCTTGCTTTTTAATTAGGAATCATAAAAGCACACTCAGCTCGATTCCACTGCAGCCCGCGCGCCACTGCATTTTTCTGACTGACAGTGAAGCGACCATGGGCAAGCGCAAACTGAACGGCACGAGCTTCTACCAGTGCGACTGGACGGGCTTTCCAATGAAATCGGCGCATTGCTACTGGCCCTCCTGGTCGAGCACGGGCAAGCTGTTTAAGAAGGGCTCGTACTGCAACTGGGAGTCGGTTGTGGCGCACGCGACCCAGCAACGCGCCAAGGAGCTGATCACACAGGAGGAGCTCGACAAAGTCATGGAACACATTGAAGGTATTACAGGCACCGTGGTCGAACCGGCGCCGCACTACGAGGAGCTGGCGCACACCAAGGGCCGCATGAGCGCGCAAGACTTTCACAACGCGTGTGTCTTTCAAAAGCACCCGATTACCGGCGTCAAAATTTCACCTGCGGGTGAGGTGTTCGAAGTACTCATACACCCCGACACTACGAGTGAATGCACCGGCCGTTTCAGGTTCGAACACTACTTACACAAGCCATTCTCGTACCACGGCGCACCAAACAGCTTTCACTCGATGCGCAAGAAGGGCAACAAGGGTACCGACCGCGACCTCTCCGTTTGGTACTACGCCGTCAAAGACCTACCACACAACCCACACGCATCGAACCTCTTTAAGATGCAGCTGTACGGCGACGTGCTGCTGGTTCAACAGTCGCGAGAGCAGTCGTTCTTCCCGCGCGAGCGCTACATCTCCTTCACAAAGACACATTTCGACGAACAGTTTTGCAAGAAACGCAAGCGCCAAGAGATTCAGTGCATGAGCATGAGCGGTTACGCCGAAGCGAGAGAACAGATGCAAGCCGCACTCAATCAATACGAGGCGACGGCGGCACAGGCTGCGCTTCGTCCGCAGGAAATGGCGAGCACTCAGAAAGTGGGCCAGACCGATGGTCGGATTCTTGCGAAGAAGTTGAAGGCGCGGGTCGCAGCGCAGACACCGACGCCACCCGCTGCGGTCTTGGAGGCTCATCCTCGCTGAGCAACATGAAGGCGTTTTGAGTCGTCAGGAACGGCTCCACGGACACACGAGAGGGCGGGCGACGGGCGGCGCGGCGCGGTAGCACCCAATCTGGGTCGATGTGACTTGGAATGTGCATTGGCGGGCCCATGAGACGCATCTCAGGGTCTTCGTCGGCAAGGTCGGCCCACGAGGGACCTGGCATGTAGACGTCCACACCGGTAGGACTATCGTACTCGTAGGCGAGTTGGCGGACTGGGAGGGGCGGGAGTTCAGTGTTCTGGGTCTGGGATGACTCTGCCTCCATTCTGCTCCCACTTGCGTATGTCAGAATTTAATGCATTGAGTTTTGTAATCAGTGGACGGAGGCACTTCGCACTCTCGCCGCGCTCCAACCGCATCTGCACCTCCTTAAATAGCATGTCGCGTATGAAGTAGACGACCCCCTTCTCCCACAATGTATCGATGTACGAGCCGTATTGATCCAAGTGCCCGATTCCGTCGACGTAGAGCGCGCGTTCGTCACTCAACAACCAGTCGGGCGCCATGAAAGTGCTTGCTTTTGGAACCGAAATTTGAGCACTTTTCTGAGAGTAAGTAGTAGCCATGGAGAAGGTAACTATGACTTGTATGACGACCAAGCAAAAGTTTGAAGTGGAGAACCCCCCAGTGGTTGTATTGAGCAACGGCCGTTACGCGTACCGTGTCAAGTGTCCGTGGGAAGGTAAGAATGGCAAAGAATTGCATGCGTTCAAGTTTTGCAGCGCGGAGGCCTATGCACGTTACACTAAGATGCAGGAACAGGCAGAGCAGGAGACACCGGAAGAACCCTAAATGGCAGTGCATTTTTCTGACTCTCAGTGATGAGACAGTCACGAGTAGCTGCAGTAAGTCGACTTCTGTGGAAGGGCGCCGCACGTAAGTGTAATTTCGACAAAGTCATGGTCAAACGCGAGCCGACGCGCATCTCCGTGGAGAACATTCTCTTGACCAAGGCGAAGGGTGACGTGGCCAAGCCGTCAATTAAGAGCACCGGTGCCTGGCGCTATCCAAACCACGTAATCCAGCGCGCGCCGACCATCCGCCTCGGCAGCAAGGACTACTACGACGACAAGGACCCGAACGAGGCGCGTCGCAAGCACGAGTCCAACTTCTTCATCACGTTGAACACGAATCGCAAGTGTGGGTTCGACATGGCCGGTGAGATCGTGCAAGAGGGCAAGGACGCGTGCAAGTACGCGCTCGACTTACTGTCACAGGACAGCGCGCTGTGCACGTACATCAAGTTCGGGCCGAAGAGTGCGCACTACCGCGACGACGTGTTCGAAGATGTCGTGTACAAGGTCGAGTGGCAGGCCGCCGTCGAGACGGGCGAGAACCTCGAGCGCCTGCACTGTCACATCTGGCTCACGCTGCACCACTACAGCCAGGTCCAAGTCAACATGCCGGTCATGCAGAAGATGTTCAAGGACGCGTACAACGGCTACGGACAGATCAGCACACTGTACGGTAGCAAGCTGCGTTGCAACGGCATGCCGTACATTCAGGTCAAGCTGCTGCCGTCGTCCGATTGGGCCACGGTGATGAAGCAGTACATTCATAAGGGCATGGCATTAGAGGGGTAATTTTTCCGTAATCAGAGTAATCATGTCGAAAGTGAGCTACCTGCCAATGGGGCAAGGTAAACCCGGTAAGAGTATGGAGCAAGGGTTAGATGCGTTAAAGCAAAATTGGACCCTAAAAGAGATCCCTTCCTTTGAAGTGTGGATAGCCGCCACGTGTTACGACCCGACGAAAGAAGACGGCGGCCCCCTGTTTCAAGCCATGATGTTCCATGTGTTGACCGAGGGCAGTGGCGGTAAGTTACACATACGTCAGACCACGCACTACGACGTGAACACCAAAACGTCTGCACATGTAAAGCCTGGCAGCAAAGAGAAGGTGTACGCCCCGAAAACGCAGGGACTCACGTCGTTGAATGGCGGCAGTACACAGCTGTCGAACACGTCTGACCCGCGCTTTTTTGACGAGCCATACGATGGAAACTACCGTGAACGCAAGAGTCGACCCTTATGGGAGTTGCAATCCATCGGCCAGGTCGGGGTTAGTTACCTTGCGTGGTGGGAGAGCGCAGGCATGTCGCGCACGATGCGCACGAGATTTCTCAACAATTGCAACGCGCAGTCAAATTCACGGCAGTTTACAGGTCCAAAGTCAACAGGCTCGTCGGACATCAAGAAAGAAATTACACAGGACACTGGATGCTTGGTCCTGGGTAATCGCATGGCCGCCTTCTACGGCTTATACTACTACCCTGATTGTCGCAAGAAGGAGTGGAACTGGTACCATGAAGTGACGACACATGGCAAGAAGTTTGACGTGCGCATGCGTATGCCAAACCCCGCGTACGAGCTTGAATTTAACAGTAAAGGAGAGCCTGCTACCATTCTTGTCAAAGAAGTGGCCAAGGACGGCAAATGGTTAGGAGACGAATTGTCGGGCTTTGAGTTTCCGCAAGTCGAGCTACCGTCTCGGACTGCTGGTTTGTGTTGGGACTGGCTTGCGCACCCTGCGACAAATGCAGAAAAGGAAACAGGTCTTGTCACGCTGCTGACCGCTTGGGCAGGGTTTTCTGGGAAGGAGGAGCAAACGGACAGAAGCCACCCTTATGCAGACGTAACATTTGACACATCACGCAGGCGAACGATTTATGCTAGAGGTTCAAAGCCACAAGTCAATGTTGCGTTGTGGGCGGATACTTGGGTCGATGCGTTGAAAGACAGCGATTGGGAGGGCCGCATGTACGATCGCCGCACGAGCAAGCGCGCTGCCAAGTTCGAGACTGAGACCGGCGTGAACAAGGGCGAACTCAACTTTGGGTGGAGCTTTCCGGCAGCTCTGTGGTTGTACCCGCACTACACGGACGCACAGACTGTGAGCGGACCAAAGGACGTCGGTGCGGGCAAAAGGCAGAAGTCGCTGTATCAGCCTTGGCCAGATTGGAAGGACAACTCTATCGCGTACGACTTCAACTACATGACGTTCACGCCGAAGATGGCACCGCTCTGTGTCGTGCTCGAACGCGCGCCGCTCGTCACTCTCGCGAACAGACAGCGCTACGCACTCAAGCTGGACCCGAAGTACTTCACCGAACCACACGACGCCGCGTACGGCAAGGAGGAGCGCAGCGTCAAGTACATCCAGGCCTTGTACGGGGCGCTGACGGGCGACCAAGAGCCAGCCCCTCCTGCCGACCAGTCGCAAGGCGGGTTCGCCGTCGTCGGCACGCAAGCGAACACGGCGAAGAAACCCACGGCGACCCTGCCGATCGCGGCGAAGGAGGCGAAGCAGGTGGAGGTGAGTGAGATTACAGAGGGGCCGTACCTACCTGTCGACGGCGACGACGACGACGTGGGCGAGAGCGGCGCAGACGCGGTGAACGCCGAGAACCAGCGCCAGCAACTGACGGCGATCGACATGCACAACGGCGACTCGCGACCCGCCAGTATCGCGGCCTCGGACGACATGGTGGACGGCGACATCGAGGCCGATCTCGCGGCGGTCGACAGCAAAGTGCGGCAGAAGCTCTTGAACAAAGTGGCCAAAGCCGACGAACCGATGCTGGAGCCGGGGGCGCCCCGTCGCAACAACGATACAGATGGCAACGAGCACTTCTACTCGCTCGCGTTCTCACCGTGGGCGCCGCAGGACGTCTACCGAAAGCCCGAACACGGCTTCGACGTCTCGAACACGATGAACGCCACGGAGGTCGAAGCGTACGAGAAGAGGTACGGCTCGGTCAGCAACCTGCTGCTGCGCTCGAACGTGCCGGCGAAGCTCGAGTTTGTGTACAACGACTACGGCGAGGAGCTGCGCGAGGGCCACTTCAGCGGTCGCAAGGACGGGCGGCGCATCTTGGACATGCCCCTGGACTCGTACACCAACACTTCACTGCCCGCCGCACTGCGCGAGCTCTTCGCCAAGAACATGCGCCGCATCCTGTCCATCTACTACGACGAGTCGGGCGAGCTCGGGACCGCCAACCGCATCGACGTGGCGACGAAACGAAAGGGCATGATGAACGGCATCTACGTGCCGAACGCGCGCGCCGCCGTGCAATGCCCCGACGTCAATTACGACAAAGGCTTCCGAATCTTGAAACCCGTGTTCTCGACAAAGCTGAAGGCCCTCAAGAAAAACCCATTCGTCACCGCCGAGAAGACGCTGTGGCGCGGCGCTGCGAACCAACCCAAGACCACGAAGGACTGGCTCGCGTACGAGACGGCCTCGGTCGACGACGTGCGCTCCGACATGACCGTACTCGAGTGGCTGCAGACACCGTGGCATTACGAGTACTTGCCGTACCAGCCGATGAACTCGGTGTTTAAGGACGGTGAGACGTACTGCAGTGGGTGCACACGCTGCTCGCGCCCCTTCTACGAGTACAAGTACATGTACGCCACCTACTGGCTCGCTGTCGACTACACTACGCATTGGCAGCATCAGTACTGGCGCGCCGACACGAAGGGAGAGCAGGACCACCGGTACGCCCCGCTGCCGTTCCACGAGCCTCGCTTTTGGAGCAGAGAGGAGGTGATGGCGAAGACGCGCACGACGCCACCCGACACCGTCAAGATCGGCGGTAAGGACGGCATCGACTTCCCCGCGGGGGTGCAGGCGGCTCGCGCGGAGATCGACAACAATCCAGCCGGCGAGGACGGCGTCGGCTACCACAACTGGCCGACACACCTCTTCTTGCTCGGGTACACGCCGACGAGCAGTGCGCCCTACTTTAAGCAGAATGGCCAGCACACGGCAAAGAGCTACGTGGTCAACAACGCACACCCGAACAGCGGGCCACTTGCGGAGGAGTGGACGCGGCGGTACAAGAAACTTCCGCATCTGGTGATGGCGCACAGGAACAGTCAGCCGTGGACCTTTCGCCGCTACATCAATCACACGTACGACCCGGAGCATAAAGACAGCAAGGGCGAGCTTGGGTACGACGAGCTCGTGCAGGGCGTCGTGCGGTCCAAGGGCGCGCGCGTCTGCTACGGCATGCAGAAGTACAAGCTCATGCGCTCGATCAAGTACGGCAACGTCTGTCGAGACTGCGCGAACACACTGGACACCGCACCGAAACAGTACCTGCGCACGGGACGCGTCACGGCGCACCTGCTCAACGTCACGAGCGGGCAGCTGCGACCGGGCGCGACGCAGCTCGACACTTGGTGGCTGCCTCTGGCCAACACACGCTTGAAGGACGGTACGCTGTTCGACCCGTGGTTCCTGTACATTCAGACTGCAGGTCTGCACAAGCCGCGCGTCGCAGATGGGCACTACACGCAGGGCGCGAACCGGGCGCACACGTACAAGCAGTTGACCGACAGCGGCGTGCTCGCGAAGGACGACAGCTTCCGGCAGCAGCTCGTCGATGCGCTGGGCAAGGGCAAGGGCAAGGTCGAGGCGTACAAGCTGCTCTTCCCTCGCCTGCCGACGGACGAGAACAAGAAGACCTATCGGCAGCGGATCCAGGAGCGCATCGACCTGCACTTGGAGAAGGTCATGGAGTACACGAAGCGCAACGCGTGTCTCGTACGCGCCAAGGGACCTGATGGGAAGGAGAGCATGGTCACCAAGGTGATCAAGCCGCCCGACGTCTACGTGCAGAAGTACTACGACCGCGCGCCGACCAAGTGGCAGCAGGGGAGTCAGGACGGCATGCAGGCGGCGACGAAGATTCTGCAGCGCATTATCGAGTGGCTGGACGAGAGCTACGAGCCGCACGACAACGCCGGGGTCGACAGCAAGAGCCCGCCGCCGGTAACGCCGAGCAAGAAGGCACTGGTGCTGGACCCGAGCGAGGGAGGGGGCAAGTACAATCGCGCGCTGCGAGACGTGCTGCATGAGGCGCATTACACCATGGCGCATTTGGACGCGTACGCGCGCGAGCCCACCGCACCCAAGTTCGATCCGGAGCTCGAGCGTGTCGAGACGCGCCTGCCGGACAAGCTGATCATTCAGCAGCTGGTCACCCCTGGGCATCGCGAGCTCAAGTCGAACGACGTGGGCCAACGACCGACCTACGAGACGAAAGGTGAGCAGGTGATCAAGCGCACGTACACGAGAGCGAACAGCGACTGGGAGGGCGACGACTACGTGCGCGACTACAACTTGAAGGTCGTAGCAGCGGGCGGCGAAGCGCACCCGAGCGCACCGCAGGTACAGCGCCGGAAGCTGACGCAGACGCGCCTGTTCATCACGTACTCCTTGCACCGTCGCGTGTTCAGCGAGTTGGAGGCGCGCTTCGTGCTGGAGAGGATGGGCGACGCCGTGCGCACGATCTTCGGCAACGACCAGGAGCTGTGTCAGCTCATCTTGTTCGGCCAGCGCTTACGCGAATACGGCAGCGGCGACTCGGTCTCGTCCAAGACGTACGTGCCGATCGACGCACCACGCAAGAAGGAGACGCGCTTCTACGGCGGACAGGGCGGGCGCAATTCGTACACCTCTGACCGCTACATGACGCACGTCGAGTCGGTCAGCGTCGACGCGGGGATGGAGATCGGCCCGACCTACCACCATCCCCACTTTCACTGCCTGCTGACTGTGAACCACTTCAGCTACATACAGTTCGACACGTTCAAGATGAAGGCCACGCTCGAACAGATGTTCAAGGGTACACACAAGAAGTACAAGCAAGAGTTCATGCTGCTCGACGGCGCGGGGCTCCCGTTCTACACTGACAACGAGAACCCGTACATTGACATCCGCCTGTACCCCTCCGACAATTGGGCCGAGGTCGTAGCCGCGTATGTGCGAAAGGGCGCAGACAAGGAGAGCATGATGGCACTGCGCGCGCGAACGGGCGACACACAGCTTAAGCCGTCGGGCGACGTGCAGCTTAAGGAGTAATTCTAAGCAGGTAAGTATGGTGCATCACTACATGGAGGAGCATCCAGATTACGTGAAAGAGCCGACTGTCGAGACTGTAGTGCTGCCGCACCCGGACGTGCCCGAGCCCGAGCCGGCCGCACCACCACCCACACCGAAACCGGAGAAAGTCGTACCGATGCAAGAGAAGCTCGCGCCTATTTTAGAACAGCCTAAGCAGCCGGTCCCGAAACAGACACAAACCTGCTGCCCTGCACTCCCGAATCTCCCCGCATACGCACTCGTGGACACCAGCGAGCTCTTTCTAGGCTTCCTCGGCTCCTTCGCGGTAGGCGGCCTGTGCGCTCTCACTTACATATACTTTTCTAGGCGCCAAGTAATGTGCGATGCTTAGCTCGTACTACATTGAGCTGCGCACTGGCGTCGACTACGATCGCGACACGTACGACGCCGCCGCCGGGCGCATGACGTTCATGTGCGCCGCCATCCTGTCCGACAGGCAGGCGCTCGCTTCACTCACACACAATGCACAACGCGAGGACTGCCACTCCGAGATCGAAGTCGGTCTCGATGTCGCACAGGACGGCTCGCGTGAACTTGTCGCCAAGGCAATCGTCGACATCGTGGCCCCGCAGGCGGTCAAGTTCGACAAGAGCAAGCTGACCAAGCTGCTGAAGGCGCGCCCCGAGTGCGACGAGTGGAAGGCGATGAAGATCTACAAGAAGATGGTGCCGCAGAGCGAGTCACTCGCAGGCAGCACACATGCGCTGTGAGGCGTGAATCGGCTCGCCGCAGTCACAGTAGTGAAACGGCTGCTCGTTCTCGATGTCGTAGTCGTTGATGAACGCTTCGTCCTCTGAGTCAGCCTCGGGCTCGCTTTCGTCACCGTCCTCATCGAACAGGTCCTCACCCTCATCGTCGCTCTCCGAGATGCGTCTTGCGATGCGTACGGACTTTGGTGCGGTCGGGTGGCGTGGCGTGTTGGATTCCGAGAGCGGCATGCGTGAGGAAGCCGGAGACTCGTCGCGCTGCCGCTTGCTCGGGGCGTCGTAGTCATCGACGAGACCGGCGTGGTAGTGCATCGAGCGTGGGTCGTCGGGCATGAGTGTGTCGTTCTCCGCGTTGCGAAAGAGGAACGGATTGATGCGCAGACAGGCCGGGAGCGAGTTGTCCGATTTGCGCGTGTAGCCGTAGTACTTGAGCAGATTAGAAGGCATAAACACGTCTCCAAGTCCACCAAACCCCTTATCAATGCACATCTGCTGGACACCCGGCACGAGCTCGAGGTGGTCCACGTTGCGCATGTTTGCGACCTCGTTCTTCACGCCGCAGTACTTGCCAAACGCACTGGTGCCCGCCGCGCGCCATCCGAACCAGCCCGGCTCGCGCATCGTCAGTGCGTTGTAGAAGTTGTACGTGCCAACCTCGCGGCGCGCGGACTTGATCATGATCGTCTTGTAGTCGGCGGCGTCGCGCATCACGTTGTCGACCTCATTGATGATCTCGTCAAACTTGTTCTTGCGGAAGAAGATGCAGCGATGGAACTTGACGTGGCACTCTAGCAGCTCGTCCTCGGGCAGCGGGATGTTGGTCATCGTGTGCGTCTCCTCGTCGTAGTACTGCTTCTGCGGCGGGTAGCTGAACTTGGACACGTCGTAGAACTTGGCGCGCCCAAAGAACGCAAACTGGCAGTCCTCGACCGATCGGCGGATCTCCTCGGGCTTGAAAATGAGATTGAGCACCTTCTTGATCACGTTGCACACCGCCTCGACGCGCACCGCGTAGTACTCGACGCACTGGTGGAAGATGTTGTCGGGCCGCTCGGTCGTGCGCCAGTTGTGCCAGAAGATGGCGCGGTCCTCGCTGATCAGCGGGTTCGCGGCGGCCGAGGTGCGGCAGTTGTGGATCGCGAGCACGAACTGGTTCATCTGCGACGAGTGCTTCGTGGCCATGTAGTTCTGGCGGACCACCGACTTGCAAAGGAACTCGAAGATCGCGTCGAGGTCCTCGGTCGTGCCCTGGCTCATGGCCTCGAGCATGCACATGTAATAGCCGAGGAAGCCCCACAGGTTGGCGTTGCGCGAGTAGACGGTCGACGTGGCGAGGTTCATGAAGTGGCACCAGTCGGTCAGCGCCTCGCGATCCAGCTTGCCCTCCCAGAGGATGCGCTCGAGGTCCGGCTGCAGGCACGAGAGCAGCTCCTTCGCCGCCTTCCACTCCTCCTGGCGCGGCGCCGACGCGGACATGTCGACACCCTCGGCGTTCAGCGGCGAGAAGAGGATGAGCAGGAGGCGCTGCAGGAAGGCGTCGTCGTCCTCGTTCACTACGATGTTGGCCGTGCCGATGAAGGTGGTGAGCGGCTCCTCTGACTTGCCGCAGACCTCGCGAGACGAGCCATTCGCGCACATGTGCACGATGTCCTTCAGCTTCTTGCTCTTCTCCTGATCGGCGGAGACCTTCGTGGCGATCTCGTCGAGGCACAGCGAGAGGTCGCGCTGCATGGTCAGGCGCTTAATCACGGCCGGAAGCGAGGAGCACGCGCCCATCGTGATCTTCTTGTGCCACCAGCCGGCGAACGCGTTGCATGCGATGACGATCTCGGTCTTGCCCGTGTTCGGCGCTGCGGACTTGAGCCAGCCCGTGGGTACGATGTCGCCGACCGCGCCGCCGTCCCAGAACTTCGAGCACTGCAGGTGCATGACGGACAGCGCGAAGCTCGCCTTGGCCTGCATCGTGTTGTTCAAGAACTGCTGCGGCAGGATGGTCGAGTAGAAGTTGACGAAGAAGGTGTAGCGCACCCAGTCCTGCGGCACGATGAGGATCTTGGGGAACTTGGCCAGCGGGATCGGGATGATGACCTCCTTGCCGCCGAACAGGTGCGGGAGGACAGTGACACCCATCTCTTCATGCGTGTACAGTACGCCGCGCTCATAGCAGCAGTTGCCGAACACGAAGAGGTCTGAGTCTGGCTGGCGGCCGAAGGTCGTGACGATGCGGGTGATGCGCGGCCATGGCGTCAGCTCCGTCGTCAGCGCGATCAAGTGCTCGACCCGAAAGTAGCCGTGGCAACGAAAGTACGAACAGACCTTTGAGAACCACGTTGAGAGCGTCTTGTCCTCCACCTCGTCGATCGGCACGAGGACCTCCGCATCGATGCGACCCACGTCACGGTACATGGTCAGTTTCACGTCAGACTCGGGCGTCACGTAGATGGACTCCGACTTTGCCGCGTCGATGACCATGTGCACCTTGTAGCGGAACCACGGAAGGCCGCGCTCGCGATCGGCGTACTGGTAGATAGCCAAAACGCTGTCGATCGTGAAGTTGGCCAGCTCCTTGTACTCGCCCTCGTCCTTCTTGCCAGGGAAGTACGCGCAGAGCCGGTTATCCATCACCTTGAAGTCATACTTCTTGCCAGGCCGCAGCTGCTCACACTCCTCCTCGGGCTCGGCTTCGACCTGCGGCGGCTGCCAGGACTTGTGGCTGACCAGAGCTTCGAACAGGCCTTTGTCCGCAACGTACACTTTTGCATTGGTCCACGGCACGAAGCTCCCAGCCACGAGTTCACCAAAGTCGACCTGCAGCACCTTGGACCCTGCCTTGACCTGATACTCGAGGTTGCGCGGCAGCTTGGTGACACTCATTTGCATGGCGTAGGTAAGTTTGCGCTGAGCCTGATCGCCGGCAGCCGTATTCGAAAACGAGCCGAGATCACCTTTGATAAGGAGTTGAAACGTCCAGTCCCACGCATTCGCCTTGGTCACGAAAAAGTGCTCACCACTCGGATTCACCGCAAACACTTTGCTGTCGTCCATCATGTCTTTGTAGGTCTCGTAGGTCGTCGGGCGGTAGTCAGGATCTTCGCCCCAGTTGTTGTAGTGTTCGGCTACTGGCATGATCCGCTTCAGCTGGTGGTACTTGACTTCCACCACCTCCAAGTCGTCTGCCTGCTGGAACGCCGCAATGATGTCGCACGATGGCGCCCCGTGCAGAACCTGAATGTGGGCAAGCAGCTTTTCGATGCACTGGGTAAAATACTCGTGTTCGTCGCTCGGGCGCTTCACTGGGTAGACCACACCGCTCTCGCACTGCATCGCCTGCACTCGCTCAAAGGTGAACAGGCTGCCCGGGACTGGTGCTTCAGCGGGAAGTTTTGATGCCCAGTACGACGGACCACCACGGGCAGTGCCTCGCGCGCGGCGTGTCTCGGCTGAGGAATGCCCGCCGCCTGCATTGCCACGATTGACATTGGGCTGCGGGTTGTATGCGGGCATCCCGGCGTGGTGCATACCGACATTTGCAAAGCCTGACATGGGGGGAGTGGGGGGTGACGCGACGTGCCGAGATTTCCAAGCAAGTTCTCGCTCGTGGTCTCTTGTGTCGACCACCAATCCACCCCCGTGTTACATAGGGAAAATACTACCATGGTACTGCTGCAATTCTCATAAGTGCCGACGAGCATAGTCAAACGTGGATCGGGGGGTGTCAAACATTTTGATAATTTGGATCGGGGGGGGTGGCGCGTGGAGGGGGGCAAAACAAAAACAAGGCGGAATGGCTGAAGACCTCCCGGGCGCGATCAAGGAGATCTATCAGATCTTGACGCAGCACAACGAAGAGCTGCACGATGTGCCAGAGCGTTTTGAAAAAATTCAGCGCATCGTGTTGAAGCACCAGGAGAGCATCGAAACGCAGAATGTGAAGCTTGAAGGCCTGGTGGTGGAGCAGCAGCGCCTTGCTGCCAAAAATGAGGCAATGAGGAAGGAAGTTGACCGAGTGGTCGCGCACAATAGAGCGTTGAATGAGGCACTGAAGAAAATGGTCGTGGACAACATCACTTTGAAGCGTCAACTGTCGCAACTGACTGGCGTGGAGATTCCTGACGACGAAGCTGAGGTTGAGGTTGACCCGGAAGCATAATTCCAAATTTGACATGAGAATGGAAGCACGTGGCTTGTTGTTTTGGACCGTGTGTATTCCGTTGCGCGTGACACTCGCTTCGAATGCGAATGATGCCCTGCGTGCGCTGGCTGCTGTGATCGGCGTGCGTTGGCTCAGTGGCATGGAGAACGGGAATGAGGGGGTGTTTGGCGGAGTAGCGTGGTGGGCGAAGCAGCGCCCCGTGCATGGCGCCCTGTGGAGCGCGTACGCAGTGAGCGGGGACCGCAAATTTTTGTATTTAGATACAGCATACGGCGCGTATAACTGGTTCGCTACGCCCAAACGAGTGCCCGGTACCTTCGCGGAATAAAGTCGCCGTTCTCGTTCCAGCGCAGCCGGATTGGGGTCTCTGGTGTGCTCAACACTGCCGGCTGCGTCAGTCTTTCGAATTTACACGTACAGTTCAGTGCCGGTATAACCCTTGCCCACTGCGCTAACCTTCGATAGTGCCCCCCTACACGCGTCGCTAGCATGCGCTGTTCACTAGGCGACCAGCGCAGCTGTAGGAACGGCTTGACCCAGCTGCAATAGTGCTCAGGATGCTCTGCTAGCCAGGCCCACACGAGTGCTATGACATACGCTCTGTCTGCGTCCCGCATTCCACTCGTACCTTGGAAACTTACTAGAATTGCTCAAGGAAATTAGCCGGCAGCGGCAGCATGTCCTCTTCGGGTAGTGGCGAAGTTGCCGGCGCTGGCAAGGTCGGTTCTTCGCCAGTGATTTTCTCGGCCACCTGTGATGGCGCGCAGCAACGGAGTCAGACCAAAGAAGGCGGTGCGTGAGCAAGTGCAACAGCTGAAGGCGAAGCTCAGTACGATCACGAGCGACCGATGGCAGGCAGCGCAAGCGATTTTCTCTGAAATGTGTCAGTTGTGTGACGCAGTGGGGCCGAGCGGTGCGATGATGGTGCCACGGGCATGCAGAGTGTGTCATTACTACGGTCACTCAAAGCAGCATTGTCCAGTGTGGAAGCGACGCAAGGCGCGTATGACAGAGCGCGAATTGCAGTTGCAGGAGAAGTGGGTCATGCCGACTTGCGAAGAGCAGTGCGAGTCGCGTGCGCAATGGGAGTGGATCTGTTGCTTGCAAAGTCTGCGCGAGCGTGTGGAGGAAGGCGAAAGGCGTGGCATTGGAGCGGGATGCAAGCGGCGGGCGAAAGCGGTTACCTGCGCTACGGACATCGTGTTGCCCGAAGAGTGTGGCTGCGTGGCCTGCGCTGCTTGGATCTCCTGGGTGCACGGCCACGAGACTTGCTCGGCCAGCTCTTCAAGTTCGCGCATGGAGGCCTCCTCGGTCATGTAGCAGCCGCTCTTGAGGCCGAGGTCGTAGGCGAGCGAGAAAAGCTGCATGTGGGTCATGCGCATCTGGTTCAGGTAGAAGGCCAGGTCGAACGCCGGTCCATGCTTGCCCTGCAGCATGTTGTGCAGGTCTGTGACAGGAATGCGCTTCAGCAGGATCGATGCCAACATGTCAAACTTGCGCGCAGTGAGCGGCATGTTGCGCACGGCTTCGAACTCGGCATCTTGTACTGCGTGATGGTTTCCCATGCCTTGGCCATGATTGTAGTATGCGGGCACGGAATGAGCAACCGGCGGCGTATTGCTGCGGCTCGCGGAGGAACGCTTGGGCATTGTGCGCGCAGTCCGTCTGAGTATTTTGAGAGGAGGGCCAGGGTGGTCCACGGGGAACAGAAACCAGCGGTAATTAAGAAATCTCTACGAAGATTCCACTGCGATCCCCAAGTTCACATTCACTTTACATCTACTTAAAGAAACAATGTTACTAATTTTATAATCCCGACGCGAAGGGGGTTTCCGCCGGGCAGAGCCTCAGATTTGGTTGAGTGTGTTATCTCCATCTCTTTAGATTTAGATAACACACTCAACCAAAAAAGAGAGAGGGGAGAGAGAAAAGGGGCTTGGCGTCGAGCTTACGGGAGATTGTCGGTCGAACTGTCCTGTAGTTTTCCACGGACTGATGAAGCGCGACCTGGTCGGCCGCCTGCTCGCCGAGTGCAATGAGTCGCGCCGCGTCATGGTGGACAACGTGCTGGCTGACCTGCTGCCACCGCTTCACGAATGGCCTGAGCACCACCTTCGCATGCTGCTCGCACCGCACCTCGGCGAAAAAGGCGTGACTGTCATGAAGCAGCAAGGCAACGGCGTCATCACATCTCAAACCTTCTCTCGCATGGATTTTATCTGCTTCCTGCTCGGCAACGCACTGCCACCGGGCACGATTGTCGACTGGATCATTGCGCAGCCTGGGTACCTGGATCACAGCCGCAGTGCGATCGATGTCGCTGGGATTCTGCAAAAGCATGCTGACGGGAAGCTGTCGCAAAAGCGCTATTTTGACATGACAGACCGATGCACCAAGGAACTCGTCACGCCACCCATGGCATCGGACACCACTGGTGTGCGCATCGCGATTCCCGATCTCGAACTCAATACGTACACGATCACCTACTTTCCGCCGGGCAGGGAGTACTGGACAGATGCGATCAAGCGCCTGCACGCCTACGCGAAGGAGTTGCCGCGCTAGCCGGTCCGGACACGAATCTTGACATTGATCGGCAGGCACCACAGCGATGCGACGACAACACTGACCATCGCGGACAAGAGAATCACCTCCGACATTTCTTTCTTGCTTGCAAAAAAGCTAGGCGGTTGTGTCGCGTTGCAGCAGCGCTTTCACCGGCTGGGTCGCTTTGCAAGACCGCCAGCAGCGCTTTTACCGCCTGGCATTCGGGACACGCGCAGTGTGGGCAGGGGTGTAGACGGGCTTCGAGGCGCGGCAGGATTTCGGCGAGTACCATGGCGACTTCGACTTCAGTGTGCTCGTTGCGTGCTGCGTTGCGGGTCCGGACCATGGGGGGGGGGCGGCAGTGAAAGCAAGCACAACGACACTTCCAGGAAATTTCCACAATCTCCCGTGAGCTCGACGCCAAGCCCCTTTTTTCTCTCCCCTCCCTCTTTTTTGGTTGAGTGTGTTATCTAAATCTAAAGAGACGGAGATAACACACTCAACCAAATCTGAGGCTCGACCCGGCGAAA
>NZEQ01000049.1 GCA_002689105.1 Verrucomicrobiales bacterium
GGTTGGTCTCGGCGAGCATTTGGAAGAGGTATTCGTTGCCAGCACGGCGGGCTGCGTCACCGCTGCAACCTTCCTGCATGCCGAGAATACCGACATCAAGACCGGCTTCTTTCATGATGCTGATGGTGTCCCTGGCGACCTTCTTGTTGCGCTCGTCGAAGGATGCTGCACANCCNGCGAAGTAGATGTATTCGGCNGGCTCNGCGACCTTNACGTCNANNCCTTCNGCCCANTCGCCNCGNTCGTGNGNNGGCAGNCCNTAGGGGTTGGAATCNGATTCNAGNTTCTCGATGGTGGCCATCAGNGGCATGACCGTNTCTTCGACGCTCTCGTCAAACTCCATNCGCTCCATCATCAAGTGGCGGCGNGCGTCGGTGAGTTTGGGCACGTGGTCNATGTAAATCGGNCAGGCTTCAACGCAGGCGTGGCAGGTGGTGCAGGCCCAAATGGCGTCCTCGCCAAAGCGAGCGATGATGTCCTCTTCTGGGGATTCATCGGCGAAGATGCTGGTGGCGTGGTCGTTGGCGTAGTGGCGCACGTCGTGAATGATTTGCATGGGGTTCAGAGCCTTGCCGCTGGCGTAAGCCGGACACACATCCTGGCAGCGAGCGCACGAAGTGCACGCCCAACCGTCGATGAGGTCTCGCCAGGTAAAATCGGTGTAGGAAACCGCTCCAAAAGATTCGATGTCAAGTTCATCGAGCAAGACCGCTTTACCGTCCTCGCCTCGAGCGAGGGGTTCCATGGTGGCCATGGGACGAAGGTCGTGGAAGAAGACGTTCGGGAAGGCCATGACCAAGTGCATGTGTTTGGAAAGCGGGATGAGGAACAAGAAGACACAGATGGCGAGCATGTGCGCCCANTAGGCNGCGATCACCAAACTGGCCGAGGGAACCAGCGTGCTGGCCACCCACCACCCAATGGGTTCCCATGTGGACGACACCGTGGACTCTCCGGCTTCAACGACGAAGGAGGTGGTGGTGATGGTCATGATGAGCAACAGAATGACGTTGCCTTCGAGTTGGGATTTGCCCTTGAGTTTCTCTGGCGTGAAGACCACACGGCGTACCAGCGCCAACACGCAACCGACAAAGGCGATGGTGTAGCCAACCTCAACCACAAGGTTCCAAGGGCCGCGAAGCAATTCAGGCAAGACTTTCTGCGAAAATTGGTTACCGCTTGCGAGGTCGAACATGTCGGTCGACAGCATGAGGAAGCCCCAGAACATCAGAACGTGAATGCCGCCTGCCACGCGATCCTTGAGCACCTTCTTCTGACCCAGCCATCCGCTGAGCACTTCAGAAATTCGAGCACCCCAGTTGTCAAATCGGTTCTCNGGCTTTCCTTTGAGGACCAAACGNGAGGCTTTGACCACTTGGTAGCCAAAGAAGCCACCTGAGACGCCAAACAACACCAACAGAATCACCCAACCTGGTATCGGGCCGTAATCCAAAAACAAGGGGTGTTCCATGTTGTTCACCGGCGACGCGTGAACGCGCCTATCTCCCCCAGTCCAAGACGCATTTTCAATCCACCGTCAAAAGAAGGACGAAATCCTACACTGCGCAACAAGGAATATGAATCCCGACCGCGTGTTCGGCTCATGGGTGATGCGACGACGTCGATGGTCGCAAGCGCCCCGGGGAAATGCATCCTCTTTGGCGAACATGCNGTGGT
The DNA here is from genome assembly GCA_002689105.1 of Verrucomicrobiales bacterium. Lineage (GTDB taxonomy): Archaea > Thermoplasmatota > Poseidoniia > Poseidoniales > Poseidoniaceae > Poseidonia. The sequence continues at coordinate 1,678 of NZEQ01000049.1, forward strand.
CTACGGCCAACCCGCCGTTGCNGTCGCCATTGAACAGCGGTTGACGGTCNCCATGACANCCGCCGCCTCATGGAGCGTAGACGGGAGCCCCTTAAGCGAGAAGAAGCACCCTCATATCGTCATGCTGAAAGACGCTCTGATGGCCGAAAACCCACCCATGTCAATGCACATCTCAGGCGACATCCCCAACGCCTCAGGGCTCGGTTCAAGCGCTGCTCTCAGTGCCGCTGTGGGCGCCGCCATGCATCACATCGCCACCGAGCATGATTCGCTTGACAAGGACCGTTTGAGTGCACTGGCCCACCTTGCTGAGGCCCATGCGCAGAACGGTCGAGCATCCCCGATGGATGCGTCAACCAGCGTCGAAGGCGGGGTGGTCATCCTCTCCAATGAACGGGAACAGAGAGGCGATTGGCTCTACACTCGTCGTCTTGAAACCCCCGAGGGCGAACGGACGTGGGAGGTCCATTCCCTCTCGGCAGCGGCCGATGACATCTATCTCGTGCTTGGCAACACAGGNGTCCACGCTCCGACCTCTCACCAAGTGGCGATGGTCGCCAAAGCCTTGGCCGCTGAACCTCAGCGTATGCAAGAGATCGAAGCCATTGGCATCGTCGCACGCCGAGGTATTGACGCTCTGATTCGAGGCGATTATGAAGCGGTAGGACATGCCATGAGCGAGAATCATCTCCTGCTGCGAAACCTCGGTGTGTCATCNCCCGAACTTGAGGATTTGATTCAAGCAGCAGCACCAAGTTCTCTGGGCGTGAAGTTGACCGGCGCCGGCGGCGGAGGGTGCATGGTGGCGCTGACCCGAGACCCCAAAACCACCGGCCAAGCCATTGAATTGGCCGGAGGGCGGGTTCTCATCTCAAGGCTTGGCAATCCGGGTGTTCGCATTGATGAGTGAACATGGCCGCTCTGTTGTAACGTTCTGTGCCGAAATTCCTTTTATATACTAAAGGTCATTGGGCCTTTATATGACCACTGATGAAGAACGCCTAACTGTTGTGAACGTCGTCGCCAGCACTCGTGTTGCCGAAGAACTTGACCTCCCCGATATCGCCATTCAACTCAACTGTGAGTACGAACCCGAGCAATTCCCTGGTGTCGTCTACCGAGTCACCGAGCCAAAACTCGCCATCCTCATGTTCCGCTCCGGCCGTGCAGTCTGCACCGGCGGTAAGGACGAAGACAACATCCACACCGGTATCGACCGCATGATCAAAGACTTGCGAGCTGCTGGAATTGAGACCTGGGACCTGAAGGACGTCACCATCGAAGTCCAAAACATGGTCGCCACCTACGCTCTTCACTACCCAGAAGACTACGACGGTCTCGACAAGTTCACCGGCGAGCCTCAAGCCGGTGTCCCTCGCAAACTCAACCTCAACCACTTGACCTTCCACTTGCCCTTTGACAAGGTGGAATACGAGCCAGAGCAGTTCCCTGGTCTCATCTACCGACTTGACGACCCGAAGGTCGTCTGCCTCATCTTCGGTTCCGGAAAGATGGTCATCACCGGTGCTCGACACAAGGACGAGATTCTCGAAGCCGTTGAAATCATCAAAGACGAACTGGCTGACCTTCTTTGAGTACGCTCTGGCCAAACGGCTGGAGGAGAAGTCTTGATGTCCTCCCTTACCCGTGGCTTGGCCATGGGAGAGGTACGTTTGCGCCGCACCATCCCCGTCGCCTTGGTGTTGCTGCTGCTGGTGAACATGGTGCCGCTGGTGCACCACGACCATCTTGTGGAGCCCTCAATNCACCGCAGCGTGGCTGGAGACCCGGGGGTTTCCGATGTCCCCTCATGGCGCATTGGCGACCGTTGGATTTACGCCGGAACCTTCGACCCAACCGTCCTTGTCACGGACACAGGCGTTGATGCGACGGTCGGTGAAATACAAGGCGACACCACGACGGAAGTCACGGGCATCTCGACCCAGAACGTCGACAACATGTCGGTGCTGGCCTACACCCTTCGAACTTCGGCCAATTTTGACAAATCCGGCGTGTCGTTGGAGGGTTTCTCCGGCAACGTCTACATTCAATTCACCCAAACCGAATACCTTCGGGTAAGCGACCTTTCTCCTATTCGAAGCGAGCTTGACATGTACATTCGCTTCGTNCCGAGCGGCATCTCCTTCCTCGAACAAATTCTCGGCGACATCACCATCACCACCACGTATTCTCCCGTCAACGAAAATTACGATTTCCCTCTCCGAACTGACGAGCGATGGACCACGACCACGACATCCTACTCGCAATGGTCGGGCCAAAGCGATTACATCACGCCGTTCCCAGCCCCCGAGACCGATACCAACACCACCACGTGGGTCGTGACAGATGTTGGAAAACCCACCAATGACGTCGGACAGAGCATCGATTACGGCGGTTGTAACGAATCCTACGAGATGACATCGTTCAACAGCAACGGAGTTTCTGAAGGCTACCGATGGTATTGTCCTGAAGTGCGCAATTATGCATGGCTCCACACCGCCGATGACATAGGCCTGGTCATCGATTTCAAACTCAAGCGATACGACCCTGTTGGCGCCACAGGCGTTGAGCCTTACACCAACCCCGGCACCCGCTCAGACTGCTTGGAAGTGGTCCCGGAACGTTCCATCACCGCCTTGGACACACCGATGCAGGTGTGGGTGAATGCATCGTCCTCGTGTTTTTCCAACACGGCCGGTTTGCAACTTGAACTCCACCATGAAGTGGAAGGTTTNGTGACGAGTCTGACCACGGCGGCGAACGGCAGTGCTTGGGCCCTGGTCGACGTCGGCGATGCGTTGGATTCCTCCGCCACACAGCTGGACTACGCCAGCCATGGCCTTGTCGCCAAGGCTGGAAACAAGGTCGGTGCGGCCACCGTCACCCTCGACCAATACCTTGTCGGTTTGGACGTTTTTGCCGATGAAGAAGCGGCCGTCATCCTGCGTGAACGCTGCATTGGTGATGTTTGCACCGTGTCTCAACTCAACGCACTCTCGGGCTACAACGTCTTGCCCGGTGATAGACTCGACATTGAAGTCGCCTTCAACAACCGAGGCATCACCACCTCCACCACGACCGATGCTCGACTGACCATGCCTGACGGAGTGGCCATTACCGAGGAACTTCCCCCTCTTGAGACCTACCAAGCCTACAAGATGTACCAGACATGGGAGGTTCCCAACAGCACCGGCATCGGTCCACTCCAGATTCAATGGGAGGCCGACACGGGGCAACTCAACGCCGCCGATGCCAANTTCCAGAACAACATCGGGAGCATTGAATTGTTCGTTGGCCGATTGCCGACCCCGGTGGCTCCCGAACCCATCGGCCTGACCCAAGAGACCATTCTCATCAACGCCAGTGCGAGTTACGACGAAGATGGAGGCAATGTTTCATGCGAATTTTACGTGCCCTTCGACGACGGTACGAGAACATGGGATTACGAACGAATTGTATCTCCAACCTGCCTCCTCGAATACACTTGGATTGACGATGGCGTTTACCCGGTTCAGATCACCGTCGAGGACGAAGAACGGGATGAGACGGTCATGGTGCTCAACGTCACCGTCCAAAACCGGGACCCGGAGATAGAGGTGCGAAGTCAACGAACTGAAGCCAAGGTCGAATACCCCATCACGCTCTACGCGTACGCCAACGATTCGGATTCAGAGAAGGTTTGGCCGGGCGTGGTTGACATCTACTGGCCGGGGGCCAACTGCAAGGAAGGCTACTACACTCGAGTGTGCACCACGACCTCAACCACCGAGGGCTGGAAGACCTTCACTGCTATCGGCACCGACGACGACGGTGCGGTGGCATCAGCAACCTTCGACGTCAAATTCACCAACATCAGACCGCACAGTCTCAACGTGCAAATGCTCGGCGATGATGGCCCCATCACCATGGATGCTCAAGACACATGGCACGTCGAGGAGGACCAGACGGTCACGGTCAAAGGCCAAGCCCAAGATTCCGTGGACGACATCAACGACTTGACGCATACGTGGTGGCCGGACGATGCACAACCCTCACTGATTCGTGTCTTTGATGGACGAACCTCCGAGTACGAGATGGTTTGGTTGGAGGCCGGACTCCACAAAATGCGACTCGAAGTCACGGACTCCGAAGGCGCCACGAGTGGAATTGAGGAACGGTGGGTGAGCGTGCAGAACGTACCGCCAACCATTGAACCGATTGCTCCCGTGCTCCCTGTGGCAGAAGGGCAGAGCATCCGAGTGTCTGGCTCATCAACCGACACGCCGTCGGACGTCGACACCCTCGTGCGTTGCTGGGACATCGACCCGAGCATGGATTCGGATGATTTCGGCAGCGCCGACGACGATTGCGATGTCATCGGAAATAACTTGACGATCTCCTGGAATCGAAGCGGCACCCACAAACTCGTGTACCACGTTACCGACAACGACGGCGCTCACACCAGCGAAGTGCTCGAAGTCCTTGTGCTCAACACACCCCCCATCGTCCGTACAGCACCGTTTTCGTGCATGGCCTACGAGGCGTGCTTGCTCGATGCCAGCAGCACACTTGACGCACTGAACGATGTGAATGACCTCACCGTAGCATGGGACATTGATATCAACGACGACAGCAATGAGGACGGCATTCCCGACAACGACGCCGACTTGATTGGAAAGACCGTAACCTACACCTTCAAGCGCGATGGACTCCAATCCGTGAAAGTCATGGCTTGGGATGAGGACCCTGAGCGTCCTGGAACGAAGGTGATCACCTTCGCCGTTCTGCCTGCAGACCGCACCCCCATCGAGAACATCGGGGCCGCTTTGGTTGGCGAAGAGGCCAACCCCCTTGCCCAACTCGGCCTTCTGGGTTTGATGTTGCTGCTCGTGGTGTTGTTTGCACGACGACGCCATCGTGTTGAGGCCAACGAGAGCGTATGGGACGAGGTGTCCGGTGCCCTGACAGGAGATTTGTTCACGGACCGAGAGGAACGCCTGCGTCAAAAACAACCCGAAGGTCCTCCGCCTGATTATTTGTTCCAACAAGCCATGCAAAACGCGCCCTCAACCGGTGCGGTTGGACCCCCACTCCCCGAGAGTGGACTCCCCGAAGGATGGAGCATGGAGCAATGGGAACACTACGGCCAACAGTGGCTTGATTCACAAGGATGAATCAGTCCAGAGAGGACATTCTCTTTTGTATCAGAACTGCAACCTCGTTTTATGTTCGGACGGACATGCCAAGCCGCCTTCCTCGTCGCCCTCTTCCTCACCTCGTTGGGCATGGGCGTTGTAGAATCGTCGATTCAGCTTGATGAAACGCCACCTCAACAACATTCTCAGGGTGGGAATGCTGTCGTGGATGTACCCAGCTGGAGGGTAGGTGATGAATGGACCTATGAAACTCGGTTTGATGTCGCCCAACTCCTTGCGCAAGCCAATGTTTCAGCAAGTTTAAACACACTAACGGGAGATACTGATTACGAAATTGAAGACATCTTCTTCATCACTGTTGATGGGATTCAAACCTTAGCTTACAAGATGAAAATCGAGGGAGAATTCTCTTCAGGAAACAGTGGAGCCACACTCGAAGGCGTGAGCGGAAGACTCACCATTGATTACACGGGTGAGGACATTATTCGTGTTCGAGACCTTGCTGTCATCTATTCCGATTTTGAACTTGACGTCGACTTTGCACCGTTCAATCTGGGGTTCTTGTCGCAAAAGCTTGCAACAATTTCCTTCGACACCTACTACGACCCTCCGAAAGAAAAGTACGATTTCCCAATACGAACAGGGGACCAATGGTACATGCCCTTCATGTCCGGAACCAGCGTGAGTGGAACCTCGGATTATTTCGACCCGAGTGAATTCGACACCAACGGCGCTGAAAACAATTCGTGGCAAGTTACAGCAGACGGCATTCCAACCGAGGATGGCCTCAACATCAAGTACGGAGGATGTGACGATTCATACAAAATCAACGAGTGGAACGCAACCGGTGTAAGTGCAGGATTCAACTGGTACTGCCCAGCGGTTCGCTTTAATTCATGGATTCGAATCTCGAATTCGGCTGGATTCACCATCGATTGGCTCTTGAAGACCTACAACCCAGCGGACTCCAACAGCGTCATCCCTGGCTCATCCCCCGGAGGACGCAACACCCAAATTCACGTGAGCACCGCTGCTACGGCGACCTTACCCGATGCCATTGAACAGATTTCAATTGAATACAGCGTAGCCGGCTCCCCCAGTATTCCCATCAAGAACACCAACCTCCAACTCCGCTATGAAATCGCGGACACCATCCTCAATCCAACCACTGACAACAACGGTCAAGCGCAAATCTCGCTCAACGTCTCTGACGAGGTTGACGACACACCTTCCAGCGACGATTACACCAGCAACGGGATTGTGGTGTTTGACCCGGTAGCCGATATCGTCGGCACCACCACCGTGGTGCAAGATTTGAGCGTGGTCGGTATTGACCTCGTAGCCCAAGCCAGTTCGGTGATCGTGGAACGGACCCGCAACAACGCCACTTCGACCCTTGGTGCCGCCATCGGCTACAATGCTCTGCCGGGCGATGTGCTCAGTTTCTCTCTACCGGCCCAAAACCGAGGCGTCCTCACGGCCCCCTCCACCTTCATGGAAGTTGAAACACCGGACGGTGTTATTTCGCGGAGTGCTCTCACAACCATTGCGCCGTACGCTGAAGAGCGGATCTTGGTGGACTGGTCGGTCCCAGCCGACATGCAGATTGGAACAGCTCAACTCAAGTTCACGGTCGACCCAGACGAGAACGTGACCGCCGACGCTAACCGCAGCAACAACGACGCCTCAATTCCCATCTTCATCGGCCGTGCACCAAACGCTTCTTTGGTGGTGGATGAAGGAAAATATACCTTTGAAAACGTCACGCTCAACGCTACGCAGAGCTTTGATATCGACGGCGGCGATGTGGATTGTCGCTTCGAAATTGAATCTCGAGCAGGCCTCATTGATGTCATTGAGGCACCCGGCTGTTGGACCCAATGGAACTGGTCCAACAGCGGCTCTTGGAGTGTCAAGGTCTTGGTGATTGACGAAGAACTGGACACCGACGAAGTGGTGGTTGACGTGGTGGTCTTGAACCGTGCACCGACGTTCAATTTGACTCATCCGGAATCGGTTGAGGTCGAATCACCCATCACCATCCAAGCCGTTGACATCGAAGACATTGATACCTCCTCGCCTACCGGTCAACAAGTGACCGTCTCATGGCCCGGTCTTGACTGCGACGAAGGTACGACGCAGCCCACGTGCACCTTCACACCCATGTTTGAAGGACCGTTGAACATCACCGCCGTGGCCACCGATGATGATGGAGAAACCACGACACACACCAGCGAGGTGCTCGTGCTTAACGTGGCACCAACCCTCTCACCGCCCTCGCTGTTCAAAGGTGGCGAAGAAGTTCTTCCCGATGAGAACGGGACCTGGCATCTCAACGAAGATGAAGTGGCGCTCTTGAGGGCAACCGCTAGCGACACCTCCAACGACGAAGGCACGGTCATCATCGAATGGCACCCCTCCCTGGATGATGAGAATTGGACCATCTCCAGCATTGGTGTTTCCTCCTCCGAAGCTGTCTCGTGGAACACTTCGGGAATGCACACCGTTCAGGTTCGTGCCATCGATGCGGACGGAGCGTCTTCAGAGATTCAACAGGCGATGGTGATGATTCACAACGTACCGCCAAGCGTCACGGGCTTGCCCGGCAACACACCGGTGTTCGAAAGCGATCTTCTGAACTTGACCGTGGTTCCGTCCGATACTGCATCGGACATGGCGACCTTGGAGGTTTGTTGGGACCTTGATGCGAACATTGACACCAACAGCGACGGGATTTCTGACAACGACTGCGAAATGATGGGCACCAACATTGAGCCATCTTGGACCACACGTGGAGTCCGCATGATCACCGTCACCGTGACAGATGACGACGGCGCTACGGCCCAACAGAGCATGAACGTGAGCGTGTTGAACCTCCCCCCCACCGCCATCATCTCCGAAATTTCTGTGCTCGACGACCTTACGGAAGGCGACAACCTCACGCTCTCAGGAACAGATTCCATCGAAACAGCGAGTGACAAAGAGAACTTGGTCTACGAGTGGGACAGTTCCCACCTTGACACCGACCTCGACGGTCAAAAGACCGGCGATGTGGATTTCACGGGTCCAACTTGGACCGTTGAAGACCTGCCAGCAGGGACATGGATTTTCACGCTCACCGTGACCGACGACGACGGTGAATCAACCCAAACCGAAATCACCGTGTTGGTCGCTGAAGCACCACCGGAGGGTATCCTTCAGAGCATCACCAGCACCATCGGCACCACCACAACCGCCATCATTGGCCTTCTGGCGTTGGTCATCGTCGGTTTGGTCGTGTTCCTGTTGTTCACCCGGCGAGGTGCAAGCACATCCGAAGATTATGGCATGTTTGAGCAGAGTCAGTTTGCCGCTGCCCCGAAGACGATGGAGCCGCTGCCCGCTTCAGAGCCAGCCGCAACGGTTCAAGCAGCCCAACCCGCACCTGCGTCGGTTGCTTCCCCCATGGAGGCGGCTCCGGCGGTCAACACCGGCCCACCGCTTCCTGCCTCTGGACTTCCCGCTGGATGGACAATGGAACAATGGAATTACTACGGAGAGCAATGGTTGGCTGCAAATCAGCCCGCACCGGCCCCCGTTCAACCCATAGTTTCACAAACTCCACCAACCCCTGCCTCCAATCAGTTGCAGTCGTTGCTTGACGACTTGGACTTCTGAGGCAGATGGACATGGGAAGTTTGTGGAATTTTTTTGGATTGCCCGACCCGGAAGGAACCTCCCCGGACTCAGCGTCCCCCCCGCCTCAAGCAGCTGCTGCGCAACAACCCGTTTCATTGACGGCGAACCAACCCGAGGAAACGCTCGCCCAATCTCCGTCGCCTGCCCCGACGCTCCCGATCAACCAGGACCCTGACCTCAGTCGATTGCGAACGCCGCCATTGGGTTGGAACGGCCCAGTCACCCCCGACGGAGAGGCCTTCCACGACCTTGGTGTTGAGCGGCAACGCCGACCTCAACTCCCCAACAAGGCACTTCGGTACATCGCCCCCGACGTCATGAAACGCATACCCACCACGGCCATGCTTGAACGGGTCTTGCAGGGTGATACAGCGATCGTTGATTTGCGTTCGCTGGTTCACATGGAAAGTCATCAAATGGCGTGTCGAAGGGAAATCAAGCACATGGCCGACCACGCTCGAGTTAGCGTCTTTTCGTTGGATTCGGAGGATAAGTTGTTGATGATTCCCGGACAAAATGTCGTGGTTGACATGCAAAAACACGAGTTGGGGTTAACGCCCCTGCTTTGACCATCACCGTGTTGACGCCAGGGTCTCAAGAAAGGTCATCGCCTCTCCCGCGAACCCAAGAACGGTGCTTTCTGCGCCCTCAACCAAACGTGCATGCTCACCCATGGGACCGTGAAGGTCGTAACCTCCTGCTTTTCCTTTCCATGAATCTGAGGACAACAATTTGTCAAGTTGTTCATCGGTCAGGTCGGGAATGGAGACGACAGAAGCTTCGCACCAGTAATGCCAGGTGCCGTTCCAGCGAACACCGGTCGCCGACCAAACTTGGTGGAGTCGCCCACTGAGGCGATGAAGCATGATGGCTGCGTGCATTTTGTCCCGTGGCTTGCCCATACTCAGCGAATGGTCGTCCGGGTCGCTTAGCATCGTGTCAGCGACGATGACAAGCGGGCTTTCTGTAGGTGGCAAAGCCTCAGCCTTCCGCTGACAAATCGTCAACACTTGGTGTTCAACGGTTCCCGTTGGAGGCGTTTCATCAACACCCGGTAGACCTTCATGCCGGAGACTTGGAAAAAGAGGGCTCAGCAAGGCATAACGACGCTCAGAGTTGGAGGCCAACCACACGTCCATGCCCCAAACTGCGGCACGGGGACTTTGGAGATTACCCATCAAATGCGTGGGTGATATTGAAGAATCGGAAGGTCCACCGAGAAACGAGTGAGCACCCATGTCCGAGATGGAACGAATCCCAACCCACATCGAAGGCCTTGATGAGAAAATGCAGGGCGGCATTCCGCAGGGCCACATTTGCATTGTGGCTGGCGCCTCCGGTGCCATGAAGTCCAGCCTGACATTTTCGATGCTCTACAACGCCGTTCTCTACGGCGAGACCAGTGGAATTTACGTCACGCTTGAGCAAGGTAAGGATTCTCTACGCTCTCACATGGCCAACATGGGCATGAACGTTGACGACCCTCGTGTGCGCAACCGAATCGCCATCATCGACCTCGCTGACCTTCGTGTTCAACTGGACGAACAAGGCATGAGCAACCGAGTGGACTGGATGGGCCAACTCATCAAGCAGTTGACCTCATACCGCCAATCCATTGGCTTCGAATTGCTGGTGTTCGATTCCTTGGGTGCCTTCTTCACCTTGACCAAGATGGAGAACCCCCGCGACGAAATTTTCCGCTTGTTTGAAGCGGTTCGACGGTTGGANCTGACCTCGTTCTTNATNTGTGAAATGACCGGTGAAGACCACAAACAGTTTGGCGAATACGGTGTTGAAGATTACCTTTCAGACGGCGTCATGCATCTGGTGATGGAGCGCCATGGCGACGATGTCTTCCGTAAACTCGGCATCGTCAAGATGCGCCATACNAACCACCTGCTTGGCTACAAACCGTTCAANTGGAAAGAAAACGAGCAGCGATTCACCATCGTTTGAAATCATTCAACCGTGACGGATTTCGCTAGATTTCGAGGGCGGTCCACNTCTCGTCCAAGTTTCAAGGCCGTTTCGTAAGCCATCAACTGTAACGGGAGCACCGTGAGCAGTGGCGTCAACCATGGGTGGATGGCTGGAACGGCAATGGACACATCACCTTCTGCCCCGATGGGGTCGCCTTTTTCGTGAATGAGGATGATTTTTGCACCCCGGGCTTTNCATTCGTGCAGGGCAGACATGGTCTTCTCCTTGAGGTGGTCATTGGGAGCGATCATCACGACNGGACTGCCTTCCTCTAGCAAGGCTATNGGCCCGTGCTTCATCTCTCCAGCAGGATAGGCCAAACAGGGAATGTAAGCCAGTTCCATCAATTTGAGAGCGCCTTCTTTGGCCACAGGAGCAGAGAGGCCACGGCCCAAGAAGAGAACAGATCCCGCTTCAGACAAGAGGTCAACCGCTTCCTGGATGGGGCCTGTGTCTTGGAAGTACGCCTCCATCAAGTGGGGCGCTTGCTGCAGGTGTTGGATCAAGTCCCGGCCGTCGGCTTTCGAGAGGTGTCGGGTACGTCCAAGTTGCGTNGCAAAGATGGTCAAGGCACCCACCATGTTGGTGAAGGCTTTGGTCGAGGCAACGGATTGTTCAGGCCCCGAATGGATGTAGACGCCTTGTCCACACAAACGTGCGATGGTGGAGCCAACGACNTTGACCACGCCGAACACCTGTCCGCCTTTGAGCTTGATTTCTTTGACCGCCGAAATGGTGTCTGCGGTCTCGCCTGATTGTGATACTGCGAGGTAGATGGCCTTGGGATTGATGACCGGGTCGTTGTTGCGGAATTCACTCGAGATGTGGGTGACCGCGGAAATGCGTGCCATCTTTTCGATGAGCATCTGGCCGATTTCTGCTGCAAAGGCAGCCGTGCCGCACCCCAGCAGACGAACATGCGGGGCTTGGACAAGAGTGGCGTGGTCAAGCCCCATACCACCAAGGCGGCCGGACCCCATCTCACGGTCCACTCGGCCGGCAATGCACTGACGCAAGGCATCGGGTTGTTCGTAGATTTCTTTGTACATGTAATGGGGTGCATCACCAAGTTCTGCTTCACCCCAGTCGTCCTCGAGCACCGTAATGTTCGGTTCAACCGTCTTTCCTTTGGTGGTGGTGATGGTGAACGTCCCCCGATTGATGACCGCTAAATCACCATCTTCCAGATAGACCACACGCTGTGTGTGAGCCGTCAATGGATGGGGGTCGCTTGAAACAAATGTCTCNCCTTGGCCTTGACCGATGATGAGCGGAGAGCCGTTTCGGGCGCAAATCAACTGGTCATGGTCTCGAAAAAGGATGCAAAGTCCCCAGGTGCCACGAAGGTGCTGGAGGGTGTTTTGGACGGATTCCAGCGGAGTTGNGCCGCCCTGTAATTCNAGGGCCATCATTTGAACGAGCACTTCCGAATCGGTTTCACTGACGCATTCCACACCCCGTGCGGAAAGACCTCGACGTAGGTGCTGGTAATTTTCGATGATGCCGTTGTGGACGAGGTGGATGGAACCGTCGGCGGAAACATGGGGGTGGGTGTTGACCTGCGTGACGCCTCCATGGGTGGCCCAACGCGTGTGGGCAATGCCTCGCGTCCCGTTCAACTTTGCTGGCAGGATGGTTTTCAGGTCGGCTACTTTCCCGACGGTTTTGTGGGTGTGAACATTGGAGCCATCATCGACGGCGACACCGGTTGAATCGTAGCCNCGATACTCCAACCTTCGAAGCCCCTCCACCANAATGGNGAGNGCCTGCTGATGCCCAATGTAGCCAAAGATACCGCACATAAATTCACTTCACAGATCAAATGTGTCGGCGCACACCGGGCAAGTGATACGCTTCAGCATCAAGTCCTTCACGCTGAAACTGGCTTGGCATGACGGACAGGTGGCCTCCCGTTTCAACTCGGGCAGAGGCAANGCCGGCNCCGGGAGAGGAGCNGCNCCATCGAGTGGNGGTAGNGCGTTGGGCATGGGNAGATTTGGAAGAGGCAACGGTGGCANACCTTGTTGCAAAACGGCCGCCATCTCACGTTGCTGCTTTCGCTTCATTCGCCGTTCAAGGCGAGCGTTGCCTTCACCTTCCTCGAGTTTACGCTCAAGTTCAGCGGCAAGGGTTTCTTCCTCATCATCCAAAACGGCGTCCAATTGGCTTTCTTGAACCGTCAATTCCTCGCCATCCTCGTCAATGGAAAGCAAAGGCCCTTCGTCCTGCTCCGGCGTGATCATCACCTCCACGGCATCGGCCTCAACNCCCATTTCTTCGAGCAATTCCTCAACTTCGCTGTGAGAGCGACGCACCATGACGACAACAACGCCCAAAAAGAGAACAAGTAGCCCAAGACTGCCCGCCAGGATTCGATATTTGACCTCGTTTGAATCACCGGGGAGGTANTCAAGGAGTGTTTCCAACAGTCCCGGAGATTCNACAACCTTGTTTGAACCCGTCAACGAGGCCACCTTACTCAAGCTCAGCGAGCCACCGGGGGTGATGGAACAGATGATGGTGTCATCTTCCATCACGCCGATGCCGAACAAATAGCCNTCNTCAAGCATNTTCGACATCCCCTGNAGAGGTGCTCCCATTTCGTCGGTGACCAAACCCATTCGATGAACGGGGCCGTAGATGTTGATCTCGTCGTGATAGAGGTACATTCCATCATCACGTTGGGCGAANCCAAGGGTGGAGACACCGGGCGTCAGAATGCGTTGGATATCATCGCCTGACCAGAGGGNATCGGTATTGGCCAGCACGACATTGGAAACCTTTCCTTGACCTTCAACCCATGCGGCGATGAGCCTGTCTTCTTCATCCGCGACGAGCACTTCCATNGTGGGATGTTTGGCGTTATCGCCTACGGAATATTGGAAACTCCATGAAGGCGTGGTGTACGAACCGTGGGTGTACATCAAACCGACGCGTTCAACCCCGCTGACATCGTCTCGATACTCTTGATAGAGCAAATGGAGGTATTCTTCTCCAAGACCAACCCCGAGAGGTTGAGCGTCNCCGGGTCGAATATCGATATCGGAGAGAACGGTCAATGGACTGGTCCATGAGTTACCTCTGTCGGGCGAAGTCGACGAGATCACGAAGAGCGAAGTGATGTCTTGCCAAGAGCCGCTGGTGGACAGGTCACGATGATAGCCTGCAAGAACCATCGTGCCATCGTACTGATCGAACGTGAAGCCGTAATAGGAGCCCTCGGACAACTTTAGGGCTGGCATGTGGTAGTGTTTCGGGGTTGTTTTTCCAGCGGCCGAAATGGATGTCATGGCAATGTCGGTCAGGATGTAGCCCTCTACGCTCAGTGAACGTCGAGACCAAGCGACTTGGACAAGGCCATCATCCCGCTGGTAAACGGCCAACTCGCCGCCCCAGTTTTCTTCAAGCACCACCCCACCGACCAACGACAGTGTTGAGGTGATGGTCCGAGCGTGGAGTTCACCGTCCACGGTTGTGAAGAGAAGACCACCGTCGGTCAAACCAACGAAATCAACCGCAACTTCGCCGGTTGAAAGCGAGGTACCGATTTTGGCCCCCGCTTGGACGTTGGCCACCGTGATGTTGAATCGGAGCGTGTTGTGTTCAATTTCAACACCCGAGCCGCTCAAAACTGCGCGGTAGGAGACAGCCCCAACCGAATCGTGAACATCTGCGAACCGAGCAAAGGCATAGCCAGAGGTGGTACTNGAACCNGGAACNAGCGCCAAGGGTTGGTCATCCAGTCGTTGCCAGCCNGCCTCATCAATCCAACGTTCAAGGCCGAGGCTCAAACTGCTCGCATCGGTTTGTCCCAAGTTGTCAACTCGNACACGGAGGTCGTAGGGCGTTCCTGGAACCGGCACATCAGGTGTCGTGCGGGCGGCACCCGGAAGGAAACGAAGCATGGGTTCAACGGGCCGCTCATCGACGGTGAAACTGAAGGTGTAGTCGTTATCGCTGCGGTCCGGGTCTTCGTATTGGTTGGTCGGGTCGAGGGATAACGTGACGTCGTGCGTGCCTGCTTCCGTCGCCCACCAGTACAAGGTGACCTGAACGCTCTCGCCTTCATCGAGTGAAGTAACCTTGCCCTCTGAGGGATAAGTTGCGGAATCGCTTCCAGGACCGTCCAAGGTCAGATAGACTTCGTTAGCGTCCAAATCCCCTATGTTTCGCAAACCAAACCGNACCTCAAGAACGGTCCCCGCGACGGCCGTGTTCACNGGAAGNCCTCCATCGTACACCCCAACCGTACCGGTAAAGGCAAAGTTCGGGGCAGCGGGAAGGTTGTCCACTTCGTACGTTCGCTTCTGCACATCACTGTTCACACCCGAGGTGTTGACCATTCGCACGCTGATGCGATGCGAACCGTCGTTGACAGCGGTGGAGTCCCACGTAAAGGACCAGTCTTGAACACCTTCCTCTTGCTCGTTGAGGTCATCGCCGAGTTGCCAATCTTGGCTGTCGATTTTGTATTCAATACGGTCGTGGTCAATGCCTTCTGCGGTTCCTGAAAATTCAACCATGCCAACCAACGCCGTACCGAGCGGTGGCTCTGAGATGGAAACCGACATGCGGGCAAGATGAACGACGCGGATATCGACCACGGAGGCCTCGCCGTCTTCGTTGAGGGCACGGGCGTAAATCAGCGTGTACGCCTCATCAGCATCAACCCAATCGTCATCCACGGTGATGTCGAAGTACCAATCCTCTACGGTACCGTCGGCTCCAAGCCAGTTGGTGAGTTCGTTGCTTTCGCCGTCATCGTAAAATTGTTCAAATTTCACCTGGACCTCAAGGTAGTCGTTCTCGCTGGTGTCGGTGGTGCCTTCAACCGAGAGTGTGTTTCCGGCCAGGTAGAGCGATTGGTTCACCGGCACACTCATCGAAACATCTTCACCGATTCCATCCCCGCCGGGAGGAGGGGTTACGATGACGCCGCCGTTGTCCTCCAACGGGGTGCACGAGCGTCCGAGGACATGGTCGAGCGCACACGAGGCATCAACAAGACCGAAGCCCCATTTCTCATTCCAACGGTTTGAGACATCAGGCTGTGAGGCAGAACCGCGGGCCTCTGAAGAGTTTCGCAAAATATTGCGAATATCCTCCGGCGAGAGCGTGTCGTCGGCTTGAAGCAAGGAGGCCACAATTCCTGAAACAAGTGGGGTGTCCATGCTGGTGCCGTCCTTTGAGTCGTAGTCGTTGTCGGCCAGCGGACGTTCGGGTTGACCCGGGAAGGATGGACCCGTTGCAGCTGAGGCCGACGTAATGCCCGTGCCGAAGGCAGAGACATCTGGCTTGAGTTCATCCCACTCGTCATCGTCACCGTCATCCAATCGAGGCCCCCAATTGGAATACGAGGCCATGATATCGTCTGTGCGATTGACACTGTTTCGGTCCTCGGCAGCCCCGATAGAAATGGCTCCGTCTGCGCTGGCAGGCGAGGGAACCCGCTTGGATCCATCGTTGCCCATG
>NZEQ01000050.1 GCA_002689105.1 Verrucomicrobiales bacterium
CGACGCCGTGATTTGTTCCGAGATGAAAGACAACCTTGTCAACCCAAAGAAGCCCGTCCAGCAATCAAATTTCTTGATGAGNAACCTACCNCCNGGTTTCCGNCAACACGTCGAGCAACTCAACCTCCCCAAAGCCACTCAAGACAACGATGTTGATGACAANGCCGAGCGAGAGGCGGTTGAACAAAACAAGCGAACCCTCAGCGGCATNCCTCTGCCCGTTGCCGATACCGCAGCTGGCGGCGGATTGTTTCACGCACGCCTCATCAGGCGACANGCTGATGCCCACCAAGACGCTGACCCTGANTTGCAAAAAGAAGACACACGCCGATTGTTTTCCAACATCCAACTGCTTGATGTTGACCCGCTGGTTGTCAAGAGCACCAAGACNCGCCTTTTGCTTGAATCCATTCGTCACGAACTCGTGAGTTTTGGGCCTGAAACCCCTGGAAAAATCTCCCGTGAGGAAATGGAAGCCTTGTTGGATGCAGGCGTCATGCAGGGTGATGCATTGCAAGGCGAATGGCCTTGGACAGCAGCCCCTGAATTGGTACTCACCAACCCNCCTTGGTTGAGAATTAAGGACCGATTCCGAGGCATGGAAGACGGAAGTCAACTCCGAAAAGAACTGGGNGAGCGACTCCGAAACTTGACCGATAACGGCACACCTCGATTTTCNACGATGCGGGGCAACGTCAACCTCTACCGNCTCTTCATTGAACGAAGCCTCCAGATCTTGAAGGACGGAGGACGCCTTCGCATCATCGCACCCGACAGCCTCTTGCGAGAGCAATCCTCTCACCCGCTTCGAGAATTGCTTGTGAAGCATCACGGTTGGACTCACGCTTGGGCGATTGAAGAAGCCAACCTCCTCTTCCCGGGCATGACCCAAGGCGTTGTCGTGCTCGGCATCACCGCCAACGGCGANGCNCCCGCTCTCAACCTCCACGGACCCATCACGCGGTCCGANTTGCGCAAAGAGGGTGAAGGCCTCTCCTCCCGNGTNCCCGTGTTCCAACTCATTGAAGACCGATGGACTNCATGGTCTCGAGACACATGGGCGGTGCCTCGTCTCCCCCGCGACCGCATGGAGCGTTCGCACACCCTCAAGGTGCTTGACCGGCTGGCAGAACTCCCNCGCCTNAGCGATGAGGANCACCCGCTGACCACCAATCAACGACAGGTCCGAGTCCGTGTCGGNGAAATNGACCAAACCGCTCATGCCAAGAACATTGAGACCTGGGTCAAAGGGAAGCGAAGNCGNCCGTTCATTCGAGGCGTCCATTTCTCGGAAAGCGAGGACGGNCGGGTTTTCATTCGACATCCCGCNTTTAGAACCGACATTCCTTCCCGAGCCAGNGAGCGACAATTGGCCATGTGGGTGGGCGACCATCACCCNGCACACGGNCCTCGCTTGGCCTGCCAAGCCATCGTNAACGCTCACCAAGAACGACGATTGCGCTGGGCGGTCATTCCTGAAGGCAGTGTTTTGGGCAACAGCGTGAACCATATCGAACTTCACGACGACATCCAAGCACGCCTCGTGCAGGACCACACCACGATTGAAAGTGGGCTTCAGTGGCTTTGTGAACACCTCAACAACAACGATCTGGATGAGTGGGCTCGAGCATGGGCTGCCAACAACAACGTCAACAACTACGAATTGGAGATGCTCCCGGTTGAACTTCCTGANTCATTTCCACAATTCGGCACTCTCGTCCGTTGATGGTGNATGAGGNGGGATTTATTTTCCGAATCCCCGCGTTTTGAAACCTATAATTTATAGCACAGGCCCCGTTAGACTTGGATGCGCACTCTTTGGAGGATGAAGAAGGAATGGGNGTTCATCCAAAAATNGGCATCACCGGATTGCCGCGAAGTGGCAAGTCTGCGGTGATGGAAAAGGTCCTTGACATGCTCATNGACGAGCGNAAGCGAGAAATTTCAATGCGNGGAGGTTCAACCGAGACCCCGATTTTGGGCGGNGTCCGTACGGAACCGCTGGTTGAAAACGGTGAACGGATGGGTTACAAAATCATCGACATCGTTTCTGGCGAAGAGGGCATCATCGCTCACAAGAAGATCGACTCCCGCCTTCGCGTCCTCGGCTACGGCATCGACACCGAGGAGTTGAATCGGGTCGCCCTCCCGGCCATTGACCACGCACAACACCACTGCGAGGTGCTTGTNATCGACGAAATCGGAAAATTCTCAGTCGAGTCCGAAGCCTTCGTACAGGCTGTACGCTCAGCTCTTGAGGTTGACATGCCCACCTTGCTCACCCTGCACAANAAGAGCCGACACCCCCTTCTTCAGGACATTCGCCGCCGCGATGACGGGCGAATTCTCGAAGTGACCCCTGTGAACCGTGCATTGCTGCCTTACAAAATCCACAAACTCATGCGAGAAACCTACTGAGGGCGGACAACCCGCATCGGTTGATTGATGGGGCAATGTGCGCTCGGCCGTTCATGCACCCACCAAGCGTGGCCGTTGAGCGCCTCCTCCACGGCACCGGCGTTGGGCTGCTTCTCGGCATTGGATTTGGCCTTCAATCGGGNCGGANGCTCGGAGCGAATCCTCCTGTCATGGAAGTCTTCATCGGCGCAGCCGTACTTTGCTTCGTTNTGGGGTGGAGTTTGAGCAACGGCGTGGGGCCGCTGGCACGATGGTTTTCCCATGAATCAGAAGAGGACATGACGCGACGTGTCCGAGAAGAAATTGAAGAAGTTCATCGCTCAGAGGACGTGACCTCGAAATGGGCTGAGCTTGAAGCCAAGGTTCTGACACAAGACCTCGGTCAAGAAGAGTGATGCACCCATCGTAGGGTTGATGTGCGTTCGTCGCTTCGTTGCGGTTAGAGGCGATACCATGAGCGATGTCCCCGAAGGATTGTACTACACCAAAGAGCATGAATGGATGCGAGTCGAAGGCGATACTGTAACCATTGGCATCACCGACCACGCGCAGGACATGCTCACGGACATTGTCTACATCGAACTTCCAGAAGAAGGCGACGTCGTTGGCGACATGGGCGAATTCGCAGTTGTTGAATCCGTGAAGTCAGCCTCNCCCATTTTTGCACCGCTTGCCGGCACCATCACCGCCGTCAACATGGAATTGGAAGACGCTCCTGAACTCATGAACACCTCGCCATACGGTGATGGTTGGATCGTGAAGATGACCCTCGAGAACCCTGAAGCCGTAACTCAGCTGATGGACGCCGCTGCTTACAAAGCTGAAATCGGCGAGTGAGTCCGTTGACGGTCGCTCCGTGGACGCTTTACGTCGACGGCTCATGCCTTGGCAACCAAAACGTCGACGCTTCCACTCCAGCNTCGTGGGGNCTGGTCGTGGTTGTAGGCGATTCTGGACTCGGCAAAGGTTCNGGTGAACTGCACCATGAAGAAGCGGGGCCCGTCATCACCGCACCTGGAGAAGACGGATTCATCGGTGCGGAGGTCGGGTCAAACAACACCGCCGAATTAAGCGGCTTTGCCGCAGCCCTCCGATGGCTCTTGATGGAGGGCGGCGATGAGGAGGCAACGATTCGAGCCGANTCCACGTACGCAGGCAATCTTGCCAGCGGNGTTTGGAAAGCCAAAGCCAACCGGGAACTTGTTGCCCATGTTCAGGCGCTTTGGACGGAGGTTGCAAGCCTCCGCCCTCTGTCTTGGTCCCATGTCAAAGCGCACCGAGGCCATCGGTGGAACGAGCGTGCCGACCATTTGGCTGCGCGGCACGCCAACGGTGAACTTCCCGAACCGCTGACCTTTTGGAAACCCGGTCAGCGCTNATCGCTGAGGCGTTGCTCAAGCCAAGCCCGCATCTCTTCACTGTAATCGGAGCGGCGCAGAGCGTGGTCCACTTGAGCCTTCAACCACAGCAGGGGTGCTCCCGAATCGTACCACTGCGTCTCCTCGAGCACGAGNCCGTACAGNGTCCCTTCGTCCATCCAGTGTTGTTGCAAGGCAATGCTCTGCAAGTCCCCGTGTTGTTCGTAATTGTAGATGTTCAACAGGTCTTGCGTGCTCGCGGGAAACACATACCGNCCACACAANGCCAGCCGACTTGGAGCCTCTTCTGGTGGTGGTTTTTCAACCATCGACACGATACGGTGGCCNTCCATGGCCACGATGCCATAGTTTTGAACGTCTTTTTCAGCGACCTCCATGAGACCAACCGTGGCTTCACCGTGGCGCATGTAAGCCTCTACCAAACGCTTGGATGCNCTGGAAGNGGCGTAGGCCTCCGCCGAAGCGTGAACGTCCATCAACAGGTTGTCGCCCAGCATGACGAGGAAGGGGCCTTCAATGGNATCCAATGCCGCTTCGATGGCGTTGCCGACCCCTTTTGGCTCGTGTTGGAAATGAACGAGAACATCGAGTCCTTCAGCAGCATGNAACAGCGTTTTGTCCAAACGGTCTTGCAACNCATGGAGTGAGCTTCGGTCTTTCAACCACGGTTCNAAGGACTTCGTAGGTGAGACCACCACGTGNAGCCGCTGGATGTTGGCTTCCTTGGCTTCCATAATGAGATGGGTGAGAAGAGGAACATCGACCAAAGGAAGTGATTCCTTGGGTGAAAATGCACTGACAGGAAACATACGCGTACCAAGGCCGGCCGCAACCAACACAGCATCCTGAACCACGTCCATGAAGTCCCTAGGAAGGCACAGGCTTTCAAGCGTGAGGCTCCAGCACCGTATGATGGACCGAAAAGAGACGCTTGGCCTGCTGATAGCGGGCGTTGTCTTGGTCGGTCAAAGTTTCACAGACCTCGCGCCTCCTGGGCCGTGGGACTCCGCCTCCTTTTCACGGGGNGTTCTCGGCCTTTTCGGCCTCGTCCTCCTCTACCTCGCATGGTTCAGGCAGACCTTCGGTTTCCTGGGGGTTGCTCCCACGGTCGACCGCTGGCAATCGCCCAAAACCAGTTGGTTGTATGTGGTGGTTTTCGGTTTGGCTTGTTTGGTACTCACCCGCATCATCCGTGCGGTTGACGGGTTCGATGTTGTTCCTGAGCCAACGGGCTTGCTCCTCTCACTCATAGGCGTCTTGGCGCTCATGAACGGCGTGTATGTGTGGATGATCTCTTCAGGCCCGCTGGCGGATGAAGAGGAGTGAAATCACTCTTCGAGCGACCGCAAAGCGTCGTCCAAATCCGGAAGGGTTTCTGGCGCTTCCATTTGTGAGACGTGCACGGGGCGTTCGTCCGTGGTTGGCTGCTCACCTTTTCCAGCGAGCCATGCTTTCCAGGATTCACAACGTTCAGGACGACGGAGGGCCAGAGGCTCCCAAAGCGGCTCAAGGTCTGCTCCCGCTTCATTCAACGCTTTGACTTGAGATGCAAAGTGCTCGGGCGCAACTTCCTCCATGCGCAAGAGTAACTCTCGCAGACGGGTTCGAACGACCTCGTCTCCGTCCTTCCACAATTCGTGGAAAAGGCCGCGCTGGTCGCTGGGGTCGAACTCAATGTATTCGCGAAGGTTCGGGACAAGGTTTCGTCGGACGATGGCGAGTGGGTGGTCAACCAATTGACGAAGTCGGTCCGCCCACTGCTCTTTGTCGAGGTATTTCACATCGCCAACGGTTGCACTGGCTGCGGCCAAGACGCCTTCGTCTTCAGATTTCAGCATGTCATCGAGGAGAGGTAAAGCGTCCCAGGTCAATCGACGGAAAAGCCTGGTCAAAACGTCCGCCATGGCGCGGCACACGAGCGTCTCATCGCGCTCGTGAAGACGCAGGGCCAATTGGTGCCCGAAATCTCGGTCGGCCTCAATGGCTTTGGCAAGACACANGGTGACTNTGTTGGCCACTTCGGCTACAGGATCGGCGGCACGACGCAAAAGAAGTTCCTTGAGGCCGAGCGGTTCAATGAGCGGTTGGCGCTCCAAAAGCAAGCGAACCCACTCGAGCAAGAGCAAGCGTCGGTCCAAATCGCCGCCTTCCAAACGCTCCAAAATCCACCGTGCAGCTTCCACACCCCGTTCATGAGCAACCACCGTGCTGGACATGCGNGGGACCACTGCGTGCGGATTCCAATCCATGTGTTGGGGCCCCGCATCGGGTTGAGTGTGCCAGGTTCCCGGGCGTTCAGCAAGCGCNATGGATTCGACGAGGTGGTAGCCTTGGTGGACGGGTTGGCCGTAGGGGACGGTGGCCAGTCCGTTGAGCAGCGCGATACTCAACCACCATCGGTCGGTGTTGGGAGCGTGCGGGTCAAAGGCCTGAGCCAACCAATCGGTTGCGATATGGAACAACAGGCGGTGCGCCACCTCGTCCATTCGGCGGTGAAGCCATTTTTGATGAATCTCAAACGGGTCGTCGCTGAGGTTCATGCGGTGAGGGACGATCAAGTCGACCACCGTGTTCAGATGGCGGTCGAACATGCCTCGGTCGACGCTGAGAATACCGAGACCTTCTTCGAACAATCGATGAGGTGATGTTGGTGGAATCGGCGGGAAATCCGGGTCACTCATGGGCGGCTCGGGCAACGGCCAAGCTTCAGTCCCCCGTTCAAGCGCTTCGACCAAACCGGTTGCCACGCGCTCAAAGGCTTCGTCGGAAATCTTGGTTCGGCTCTTGCTCACGCTGTTCACCCCTTGGACTCACCGTTGATTCAACGGAAGGCTCAGATGTCGAGTTCGATGTTTAGATTTTGGATGAGTTCCTTGTATCTGTTTCGAATGGTGACTTCGGTGACACCGGCAACTTCAGCAACTTCGCGCTGAGTTCGTCGCTTGC
>NZEQ01000051.1 GCA_002689105.1 Verrucomicrobiales bacterium
AGTTTCGAGGACCTCGGCGGTGCAGCCACGCATGGTTCGAAGTCGGGTGTCTCGCACTTTACCGCCAGCGACGACGAACACGCCATTCAGATGGCCCGAGACCTCTGTGATATGCTTCCGCCCAACAACCTTGAGCGACCGCCGATGAAGAAGACCTCGGACAGCAAGGAGCGTTCCTGCGACGGCCTTGACAGCATCATTCCCGATGACCCGGCCAAACCCTACGATGTCCTTGACGTCATCACCGAGGTGTTGGACGACGGTGGTTTCATGGAAGTTCAAGCCGAATGGGCGCAAAACATCGTCGTCGGCTTTGGCCACCTCGGTGGACACACGGTGGGCGTGGTCGCCAACCAACCCAAGATTCTCGCAGGTTGTCTTGACATTGACGCCAGCGACAAAGCCGCTCGCTTTGTTCGGTTCTGTGATGCCTTCAACATCCCCATCTTGACCTTTGAGGATGTCCCCGGTTTCCTTCCCGGCACCAACCAAGAATGGGGTGGCATCATCCGCCACGGGGCCAAACTCCTCTACGCCTTTGCCGAGGCGACCGTGCCGAAGTTGACCGTCATCCTCCGCAAAGCCTACGGTGGCGCTTACGACGTTATGTCGAGCAAACACATCCGTGGCGATTACAACGTGGCGTGGCCTTCTGCAGAGCTCGCCGTGATGGGGGCCGACGGTGCGGTGGAAATCATCCACCGCCGGCGCATCGCCCACGCTCGAAACCCAGAGCAAGAACGAGAGCGACTTACAGAGGACTTCAAAGAAACGTTTGCCAACCCGTACAAGGCTGCAGCCCTTGGGTATCTTGACGATGTCATCGAGCCCAACCAAACACGCCAACGTCTGAGCAGAGCGCTTGAGATGTTGATGGATAAGGAAGAACTTCGGCCGGCTCGAAAGCACGGCAACATTCCACTATGAGGTGATGAAGTGGCTGAAGAGATCTCTGAATTGATGATGGCCGCTATCGCTGCGGTTCTCGCCGAAACGCAAGGCGACGGAGACGACCCGGCTCAAATTGCTCGCCAGCCGGGCTCGGCTTGGTCACAAGATCACCGCCGTCAAATGACCGGAAAGACATCACTGATGAACGCCCGCTCGGGGCGCTCCCCATGGAGGTAAAAACATGTCAGAAACACGAAAAGTCATCGTGAACGGGACGGAATACGAAGTTGAACTCGATGGCGAAGGCACCACGTGGAAGGCCACTGTCGGAGGGCAGACCTTTGACATTGAGATGCCCGAAGCAGCGGTCTCTGCAAAACCTCGACGTTCGGGTGGGCGTAAGAAGAAGAAATCAGGAACTGTTTCTGCCAACATTCCCGGCAAGGTCGTCACCGTGGAGGTAGAGGAAGGCCAAGAGGTGAGTGAGGGACAAGTCATTTTGATTCTCGAGGCCATGAAAATGCAAAACGAAATCCAAGCTCCTGTTTCGGGAACCGTTGTATCGGTTCACTGCACAGAGGGTGAAGCCATTGAGGCCAACGTGCCTTTGGTCGTGATTGAACCCGTCGCTTCAGATGACGAGGACTGAAGAATCTCTTGATGTGAGCAAGAGTTAATGTAGCATCATTGTGAGTTGGAAANCATGGACGGCGAACCGGTGTGCGACTTTCCTGGATGTCAAGAGGTTGGCACCATCGTCTCACGTCTTTCGCCNGAGGGCTACTTGGTCGCCACCGGNAANAAAGCCTANTCCTTCCGGGAGGCTTACCGCCGATTCCATTACTGCCAAGGTCACCACGATGAATTGATGGGCGGTGTTTGGTCGCGAGTTCGTCAACCTGATGACAAAGGCGACGGTCATGTCGCTCCCACAGCCATTTGACGCTCGCCAACGGGGCAGGCGTGATATACTTCCAATGCTTGGCTGGTTCATGAACGAAGCACGTGTCCNCAANNCCAAGACAACGTCCAGTCTCCTGTCGTTGATGTTGGTATTGTCCACCATCCTCGTTGGCCTNACTCCAACGGTTCAAGCNGTTGGACCAAACCAAAACGATCTGAATTCCGGTGGGGATTTGCCCGACAACACCAGCGTGAGTATCACCAATTACATCTTCTCAGGCAGTTANACCGGCTCGGGTGAATTGGATTATGGTGATGACAACGACTNCCTGCGTGTCGCNTTGAANNNCAANNAAGGCCTCTCAGCCACGCTTTCGTTCCCGTCGAGTACCACTTTTNCCAACGGGACGACCGTCACCAATGACTTTGACCTCATCTTTTACNATGCGAACTTGACGATGATGGGAAGCTCATGGATGTCAAATCCGGAAAGCCTCTCCACCAATACCAGCACCGTCGCTCATGGCGGAATGGTCTACATCGATATCTTGCGTTATAGCGGTGTTGGGACTTGGAACCTTTCGCTCTACAAGTTCACCCTTAGCAGCGGCAACGGCACCGGTGGTGGTGGCACGTCGGTGACCAATTGCACAGGCTCGAACACGGTGACTTCAGACATCCTTGAACCCAACGATTCGACAACCACCGCAACCTCTGCCTCGCTTCTTCCCCTCTCCTGCACCGGTTTGTCCATTCACACCTCCTCTGATTACGACTATTTTGAAATCGACATGATTTCCGGTGTCACTTACTATGTCAACGTCTCCCTCAACAACATCAATGGCGATCTTGACACGGGATGGGATACAGCGAGCGGGGCGTTCCTTTCGAGTTCCGGGACGACGGGCAATGTTGAATCGATGCAAGTAACCGCAACCTCCAATCAAACCACCTATGTTGATGTCTACGGATGGCTGGGTGCAACCAACACCTATGATATTGAAATCACTACGGACAACCCTGGTGGTGGTCAAGCCTTTGAGACGGTGGATGTCGCCATCTCCAACACCACCCACTCCACGCTCTCGTTCTCCGGATTGACCAGCGGCACGACATACAACTACAACCACACCTACGGGCAAGTCCATGTTGACGGCGATGAACACTGGGGTCCCTCTGCCAATGGTTCCTTCACGGCGAACGGCACCACCCACAGCATCAACATCACGACCATGGCGACGAATAACGAATCGACTTTTGTCGTGACNTCAACATTGTTCAACGCCAACAACGCCTCCCTCAACACCGATACGGATACACTCTACATCGAGATGGTTGAAATTGAAGCTACTTCGTCAACGACCGGCGACATTGAACTGACCAACTTGACGGTTGGTGGTGATTATGTGGTAGAGTGGATTGTTATCGATTACGACGAATGGCTCAACAATTTCACGGTTTCAAACGATGTTAACGCAGCNATNAACGATTCGATGATCGATTCCGACATGTGGTACCTCATGCCGACCACCTCTTCCATGACCTATCAGATCACCTGGGCGGGGCCCACGACGATGAACGACCATTTGTTCCTCGCCTANATTTCACAAAACGGCACCACCGTCAATCTAAGTGATAACGACAATCTAACTGGCCTTCATTTCTACGATTTCATTCCACAATTGCCCTCGCTGACCATCGCTTCGTACTCGGCGAGTTCAACTGCGGCTACGAACAACGTTCAGGCCGAGGGACTGGACCTCGTTGTCGGCGATGGATACGAGTACCAGTATCGAGTGACCGACGCATCAGGCGCAAACCTTGCCACCTCTTCCATGACCTCGTTTACCGCCACCGCCCAAAACCAGACCATGCCAACATTCACTTACAACACGCCGAATGCTTCGGGAACCTATTGTGTCCACATCGATTTGTATTCCGATGTTTCTGTGCAACTCATCGGCGATTCAGATTGTTTCACTTTGGTCCAAGACGATGATAACGACGGCGTGCCCAATGAATCCGATGCATGTCCAAACACCGCCACTGGTGCGATTGTGGATTTGAACGGTTGCGCTCTCTCGCAAAAAGACACGGACAATGACGGGTACAATGATGATGTTGACGCCTTCCCTAACGACGCCACGCAATGGTCCGATATGGACAGCGACGGCTACGGCGACAACGCCAGTGGAAACATGGCCGATGCCTTCCCTACCGATGGAACACAGTGGTCCGACGCTGACGGCGATGGCTACGGCGATAACGCCAACGGTAACTACCCTGACGCCTTCCCGACAGACCCAACGCAGTGGTCTGACGCTGACGGAGACGGGTACGGCGATAACGCCAGCGGAAACAACCCTGATGAGTGGCCATCCGATAGCAGCCAATGGAAAGACAGCGACGGCGATGGCTTTGGGGACAACCCAACGGGCACCAACGGTGACGCCTTCCCCAGCGATGCGAGTCAATGGTCCGACGCTGANGGCGATGGCTACGGCGACAACCCCAACGGTACCACGCCGGATGTCTTCCCTAGTGACAGCACACAATGGGAAGACAGCGATGGCGACGGCTACGGCGACAATCCCCAAGGCAATAACGCCGACGCCTTCCCCGACGACGCCAGCCAGTGGTCCGACGCCGATGGTGATGGCTACGGTGATAACCAAGCAGGCACAACACCGGATGCTTTCCCAACCGACTCAACCCAATGGGTGGATACCGATGGCGACGGCTACGGCGATAACGCCGCTGGTTTGAACGCTGACGCTTTCCCCAACGACGCCACGCAATGGCGAGATGCAGACGGTGATGGCTACGGCGACAATGCCAACGGCAACAACCCGGACTTGTGTCTTGATACGCCAGCCGGTGAAGCGGTTGATGGGAACGGATGTTCACTCTCTCAAATCGATAGCGACATGGACGGTGTCAGCGATGCTGATGATGCCTGTCCCAACACGCCAGCAGGTGAAACGGTTGACAATGTCGGCTGTTCCAGCAGTCAAGAGGACGGAGACAACGACGGTGTCATGGACGCCTTCGATGCTTGCCCCAACACCCCTCTGGGCGCTGTGGTGGATGCAGCAGGATGCGCTACCAGTCAACTCGACACGGACGGCGACACCATCACGGATGACCGCGACCAGTGCCCGACCACCACAGCTGGTGAACCCGTGAACGGCGTAGGTTGCGCTGCTTCCGAACGAGACACAGACCAGGACGGTGTGGTGGATGCGAGCGATATTTGCGACAACACGCCGTTCTCGGAAAACGCTGACGCTCAAGGCTGCGCCCCTTCACAAAAAGACAGCGATGGAGACGAAATCACCGACGACATAGACAACTGTCCCGGAACCGGGAACGGCTTGACCGTGGACATGCTCGGTTGCGCTACCAACCAACGTGATGCAGACAACGACGGCATCTCCGATGCAGACGACACCTGCCCTGTAACNCCTGATGGTGAGCAAGTTGACGCNGCTGGTTGTTCCCAGTCTCAAAAGGATGAGGACTTGGACGATATCATGAACAACATGGACCTTTGTCCTGATACACCGGTGACACAACCCGTTGACCTTGACGGTTGCTCAGAGCAGCAGAAAGATGACGACGGCGATGGCATCAAGAACCACATTGATGAATGTCAAAACACCCCTCAAGGCGAGTTGATCGATGTTGTCGGTTGCGCTGATTCTCAGCGAGACACCGATGGTGATGGTGTGGTTGACGCTGAAGACGCCTTCAAATTCGACGCCAACGAATCCGTTGATTCGGACAACGACGGNGTGGCTGACCGCTGGGACGCTTATCCTGAAGATCCAACTCGTTCACAAGCAGCTGTGGAGGAATCGGGCAACGGCCTCCTGTACGCCATTCTTGCTCTTCTCTTGGTCGGGCTACTCGGTGGTGGAGGATACTTCTACACACGCAAGCCGGAACTTGCAGTCAGTCCGTTTGGAGATGCGATGGATTCCATGGACGCAGCAACGGAGCAAAACATGGGTGCTGAATCAAAAGATCTCCCCTCTCTCCAAGCCGACGCTCCACAACAATGGGAAGAAAACGGTGTGCACTGGTCAAGGGATGCCAATGGAAACCTCTCTTACTTCGACGCTCAATCCAACCAATGGCTTCCTTACCAAGGTTGAGACGGCTCTTTTGCCGGCACAATGGTAATGAGGTTTGATGCAGGGTGTATGGTTCATGGCCAAGCTTGATGAGTTTTGGAACCTGGCTCAGGACCTGCTTGACGAAGACACCGATGAACAACCTCCCTCCGTTTCAAGCCCCGGTCAAATTGAGAACCAAGAAATTGTGCAGATGCATCATGTAGAAGCCACGGCTCATCGCGCTTCTCCGGGTTCACCGGGAGCAGTTGTGGCTGTGGTCATGGTCGGTCTACTCCTGGTGTCCTCCTTGGTTGCGGTTTTCATCTGGAGTGCCTCTGGTGAAGATCCCAACGACATCGATGGAGACGGTTTAGCCAACGGCCTCGATGACTGTTTTGACGGCTTTGATGAATGGGCCTACGACAAATCACTGGACCACGACAGCGACGGTTGTCACGATGGCGAGGAAGATGACGATGACGACAACGATACGGTTCCCGATGATACGGATGCCTGTCCAACAGGGAGCATAGATTGGATTCCAACGGCAGAAACGGACCATGACGGCGATGGCTGTCATGATTTCATGGAGGACACCGACGACGACAACGACAATGTTTCAGACCTGCTCGATGTCTTTCCTTTGGATGCCAGCGAATGGCAAGACACGGACAATGACGGTGTCGGCGATAACGGCGACGCTTTTCCTGAGGACCCATTCGAACAGTTGGACACCGACGGCGACGGTTGGGGGGATAACAGCGACGTGTTCCCATGGAACAATGCTGAGTGGGCCGATGCAGACGGTGATGCATTGGGAGACAACACCGACCCTGATGACGATAACGACGGGACTTTGGATGAGGATGACCTTCACCTTGGCAAGGACATCGGGGTCAGGGTACGACTCGAGAATTTCACGCTCTTCGATGCCGTTGATCTGTTTTCAGACAGGGGGCAAATTCGATTTTGCATTTCCGTAAACGATGGGTACAACGGGTGCATGAGCCCGTATGAATCCGATTTTTACATTGGGGAGAGGCGGGATGTTGGCATCAATTCTTCCTACAATCTACCCGAATCAATTCGTTATCATTACATTAACATCTCCGTTATTGATTGGGACCCCTTGTTCGATGACGATGTGGACATTCATCCCGATGAGGGCGTCCTCACGTATTCTGCGGTGTATGACAGTCTTGCTGCTGAACAGAACCTCTCCTTCGTGGCCAACGGGAGCGGAGATGGTGATGCAGGGTCACTGGAGTTCTCACTCGAACCGTTGGACTATCTTGGGATGACCAGGGTCGAATATTATTGGAACTTTGGCGGCCAAACCCACGGCATTGACATCACC
>NZEQ01000052.1 GCA_002689105.1 Verrucomicrobiales bacterium
TACCGATGTTCAGAGTGCGGTACCTTTCACGCTGGAGGCATCATGGAAGAGAGAGAAGCCCCAAGCGCGTCAGAACTTCGAGATTCAACACCCTCGCAAGCCATTGACCCAAGCATCTACTCTGTTGGCCCCAATGCAACCATACCCGAGGAATCGTTTGACGAATCCGAAGACGTTCGAACATGGGAGGGGGGGTCTACGGATTTTACATTTGACGAAGAAGCCGATGAGCCCGTTGCAAAAATTCAACTTCCAGAGGCAGAAGTTCTCTCCGATGATGAAGATTAATTATCTGCCTTTCGAATGAAATTTAAGAAAATATTTAATTGAATGGCGATTAAACAAAAATCATAATTTCATGAGTCTCAAAGATTGGTGGGCTCGGAGAGAATCGAACTCTCGATCTTTGCCATGTCAAGGCAACGTCATAAACCCCTAGACCACGAGCCCTAGGTAGACTGACCCAACGGACATTTCTATTAAACCAATTCGGTTTAATCCGGTCATCCGTTCAGGCGATGATCTTTGAGATCTTGCCAGTACATCCTTCCTGAGAACAAAAACCAGCCATTCGGGTTCGCCCGTTGGACATGACGATTTTCTTGCCGTCCTTGATTGGACCATACGATTTGCACTTCATACAATAGCCCTCAACAGCAGACATGATACTCAACTCTTGGGAATAGGAAGGGATATTGAATCCTTTCCATCATGATTGGCTAAAAATCTCCAATTTCGTCCTTCGAGGGGGGGCTTGGGGCATGAAATATTGAATTTTCAGCAATTCACAGCCGCGTTCAACTTTCTAAACGGCTTACTGCGCCCTAAAATGGACATGAATGACAAACTATCTGAGAGCTGCAGTTCAAACCATTGTCGCATAACTCACATTATGCGACGCAATGTACCACGGAAAATCAGCCTCTTTGACCAAAGTCAAGGTTTTGCAACTGGTTGTCTGGAATTTCAAATACGCCAACCAGAGGTGGGCCGAGAAGAAGGCCCTCAATACCGCCATCTTCAACATCGAGGGTGGATTGAATCTCAGAAGAAATTCTGCGCCAGTCCTTTTCAGAAACAAAAGCAGATTGAACCAACATCATCGTCTTGTTTTCTGCTGCCAGACCGATCCAAGCTCCAATGCATCCCTCCTGGCGACGTTTGTATTCTTGTCGCGCTTTGAGCATACGTCGTAACCTTGCGTCCGAACCTTTTCTTCCAGAACATACAATCGTTTCCACCCAAGCCATGATTCTTCACCATTTATCATTACAAAGAGATTTATTGAAAGAACCATCACACCCATACTCATTTAACATTCAGTGTGCGATGAATTGTCCATTGAGGACAGTAGCTGAGAACGGTGAAGACGATGGCCGGAGGACCATCGATTCCCAATGCTCGCCATCGATGATGTTGAAGTTTGCAGCGGCTCCTTCAGCAATCACTCCATGTGGTAAACCAGATGGGTGAGGCGTGGTCTTGGCAGCATTGGTCGAAACTGCCGCCAGAGCATGCAATGGATGCATATTACATCGTTGAACCATCAAAGAACACATGAATGGCAAACTAAGTGTACGGCAGTTTGGATTGAAATCAGAGGCGAGCGTGAACGGAATGGCGTGCTCATGGATTTCTCCCATATTGGGCCAAGCATCACCCATTGCATAGGGCGTACCTGGAAGGAAACCCGTATTGACTCCAGAATCCTTCATATTCAAACGAACATCAAGGGGTGTATGGTAGGCGTGGTCTGCGGTTTGGACACGAAGTTCACTTGCCAGGGAACCGCCACCACCATCAGCAAATTCGTCAACGTGCATTCGGAGATCAAGGCCTGCTTTCCTTGAGGCTTGCAAAATGGTTTCACTCTGTTCCACTGAAAACCAACCGGGCTCGCAGAACACATCAGCGGAACGAGCAATGTCTTGTTCAACTATGGCGGGTAATTGGTCTGAGATGACCGATTCAACGTATTCGTCGGTTGTCTGACCTTTTGGTACATCATGCGCCCCCATCCATGTGTGGTCGATAGTAGGCGTGTGCGCATTACCATTCAGTCGTTCGGCTACTTCAAGCAGCCTTAGTTCAGATTCAACGCTGAGGCCATAGCCGCTTTTCGCTTCAAGATGTGTTGTTCCCGTATTGAGCGCCTCGCGGAGACGCTGGTAGCCGAGCGAATGGAGTTGGTCGTCCGTTGCCGACCTTGTCTGCTCCACCGAGTATTGTATGCCGCCTCCAAGGGAAGCAATTTCAGCGTAAGTCTTTCCTTCCCTTCGCAAAGAGATTTCACGAGACCTATCTCCTGCCCAAAGCAAATGGGTATGCGCGTCAATGAGGCCGGGCACTACAGGTCGATGCTGAAGGTCAAAGCATAGCGTATCGCCGACAACGGAATGAACTTCATTTGGAATTGAAAACTCCTCTCGAAGGACTGATGATTCTTCGATTCTCGTAATTTGGCCATCCTTTACAACAATTCCCATTCCTGCAGGTTCAATTGCATTTTCATGATTCGGTCCATGGGCGTGGCGGAACGATACCAACGGGCCAAGGTTGACGAACACGCTCCGCATAACCCGATAAGCAAGAAGAGGGTTGAAGAACAATAGGTCTGTGGAAGCATCATGGCTGGTTGGACGCTGGGTATTGAGACCACGGCACACACCCTCTCGTTCGGTTTGGTAGATTCAGACGGCATACCTTATCCAGCAGCCAGCGACACCCTCCGTCCAGACCAAGGCGGCATTCACCCTCGTGAAGCCGCTGACCACCACAAAGATGTGGCCTCCGGCCTCTTTCGCAGCGTGCTCGAACAACACGATCTCACGATTGAAGACATTGGTGCTGTCGCCTATTCCCAGGGTCCCGGCCTCGGTCCGTGTTTGCGCGTAGGTGCTGCCGTTGCACGCGGTCTTGCCACGAGAATGGATGTGCCACTCATCGGCGTCAATCATTGCGTAGCTCACATCGAAATCGGACGGCAACAATGCGGTTGCGACGACCCTGTTCTCTTGTACGTATCCGGCGGCAATACGCAAGTCATCGCACGACTCAACGGGCGCTACCGAGTGTTAGGGGAAACGTTGGATATTGGCATCGGTAACATGCTCGATAAATTTGCACGGAATCAGGGTATTCCGTTTCCAGGAGGGCCTAAAATTGAACAACTGGCGAAGGAATACCTTGAAGAAAATCCGAACCCAGACATGGAAGGTCTTCAACTCCCGTATGCTGTTCGAGGAATGGATTTGGCCTTCTCGGGTTTGCTGACAGCCGCTCAACGGTTGATCGATAACGGGGCACCCCTCAATGCCGTCTGTTGGTCTCTACAAGAACACGCCTTTGCTTCTTGTGTGGAGGTTGCTGAACGAGCCATGGCCCATACGGGAAAAACTGAGTTACTACTCGGTGGCGGTGTTGCCTGTAATCAGCGTATTCGGACCATGTGTGAAGAGATGTCATCTGACCGAGAAGGTGCTTCCTTTGCTCCACCGAGGATGTACTGCATCGACAACGGCACGATGATTGCCCTGCTTGGATGGCTTGAATTGAAGAAACGTACGACATCCTTAGACCAGAGTGCCATAGACCAGTATCTGCGAACCGACCAAACGCCAATCGTCTGGTCATGATGAAAAGAGATGAATACGGTTTTTAACGGGTAGCGAGCGCAATTACTTGGGGGACTTATCAATCAACGGACGACGGGGCAGGAAAGAGGAGTTCAATCCATTCGCAAAGGATGCTTCTCAACAACACCGACGTCGTCGAGAAGACCGTGAGCGACAGCACACTCGCCGGCCTGCAGCAGCCCCGGTTGAGGCCCCCGTCAATCAACCCACAGACATCAAGGCAGACCTAGAACGCAAACAGCGAGAGGCCATGGAAAAACTCGAACAAAAAGGCGATGTCTCTGCACCCGTCGTAACTCCAGCCCCCCTTCCCGCAGAGGCTCCCAAGAAGAATGAAGAAAAGCCACTGGTTCAATCCCACGAAGATCGCCTGGCTGAACTCCGAAGGAAATCTCAGGAAGCAAAAATGAGTGCTTCAAGGATTGAAGCAACCCCTGAACCTACCACCGTCACACAGACGGTCGAACCCTCTGCCGCCGCCGCTCAGAGTGAATTCGAACCCGTTGATTCATCACTTAACGTAAGTGCCGAAACCGTCGCACCCGCGAAACGTGCAAAAAATGTCTTTGCTAAAATCGAAACGAAGGTCGAAGTCAAGTCCGACCGAAGACGTCGTCGCCGAATTGACAAGAAGGGTGGAGGGCGACAAAAGCAAGAAAAGAAACTGAACCGGCAGAAGTACCTGGAATACAAGTACGCAGCCAAGGACATTCTTGATAATCCAAACGTACCCGAAGAACACCGTTCAAATGTCTTGGGTCAAATCTGGGCAAAAGGAGAACGCCAAGGCATCGATGACTGTCTTGAATACATTGACCAGAAAGAAGCTGAATTGATTCTTCCCGAAGAGGTTGGTACAGAACTGAAGAACCTCGTCAAACGGATGACGACAAAGAGATGAGAACATGACCGATTTGAAAGTTGCAAATGACATGGTGGTTCGAGTCCACTACACTGGTACATTACCTGAGACAGGCGAGGTCTTCGATAGCAGCGAAGGTCGAGACCCACTCACGTTCTTGGTAGGACACCGAAAGATGATTCCCGGTTTTGAAGAGGAGATGATGGGGGCTGTCCAAGGTGAGCGAAGAGAATTTGTGCTTGAACCAGAACGCGCATATGGCCATCCAAACGATGAATTAATCGCTGAATTCCCCAAATCTGATTTTGCCCAACTTGAAGAGAGTGGCGTCGAAATTGAAATTGGAATGACGTTGGTCGCTCAGACTTTTCAGGGCCCTGCTCCATTCATGGTCACGGCCGTCAATGACGAAATGATTACCGCTGATTTCAACCACGCCATGGCAGGAAAAACACTCGCGTTTTCTGTTGAGGTTGTTGAACTCCGTCAAGCGACGGAAGAAGAGATCAGCCATGGCCATGCACACGGACCTGGCGGCGTAGAACACTGAATCAAGGCGAGTCTTGATGAAGTGCCTTGCCGTGTCACGGACATGGCCAAAGAGCGCAAACCGGACTGGCACACGCTGAGTGGTTTGCCATTGCCCCTTTCGCTGAATCCAGAAGATGGCATCACGGACTTGCCACCTGCAGGTCAAGCCCCCTACACGCGTGGCATTCACGAAACCATGTATCGCTCTCGTCTCTGGACCATGCGGCAGTATGCTGGGTTTTCAAGCGCAGAAGCGACCAATGAGCGATTCAAATTATTGCTGGAGCGAGGTCAAATGGGTCTCTCGGTGGCGTTTGATTTGCCCACACAATTGGGTATGGATGCAGACGACGAACTCTCATTTGGGGAAGTGGGGAAAGTCGGTGTATCCATCTCATCTGTAGAGGACATGAAAATTTTGTTCGATGGAATTCCCCTTGACGCCGTAAGCACATCCATGACCATCAACGCCCCTGCCATGGTTCTTCTCGGCATGTACATCGTTGCGGCAGAAGAGCAGGGAGCCTCAATGACTGACCTCAAAGGCACCATTCAAAATGACATACTCAAAGAATACATTGCTCGCGGCACCTATGTATTTCCTCCAAAACAAAGTATGAGGCTGATCACCGATATCTTCGAATTTTGTGCGAGCCACGTGCCAAAATGGAACACCATCTCAATTTCTGGCTACCACATACGTGAAGCAGGTTCAACCGCCATCCAAGAAGTAGCCTTCACGTTGGCCAACGCATTGGCTTATGTCGAGGCGGCCATTGCCACCGGCCTCCACATCGACACCTTTGCACCAAGGTTGTCGTTTTTCTTTAACTGCCACAACGATTTCTTTGAAGAAATCGCAAAATTCAGGGCTGCTCGAACCCTTTGGCACGATCTCATGACCACGCGATACGCCCCCGAAAATCCGAAATCATCCATGCTCCGATTCCACACACAAGTAGCAGGCGTCAGCCTAACGGCTCAACAACCATTGAACAATGTGGCCCGCGTAACAATCCAAGCCCTTGCAGCAGTTCTCGGAGGAACCCAAAGCTTGCACACCAATTCGTACGATGAAGCACTGGGCCTGCCAACAGAAGCATCCGCCACCGTCGCCTTGCGCACACAGCAAATCATTGCAGAAGAATCCGGTGTTGCCGATACGGTAGACCCCATCGCTGGGTCATGGCATGTCGAGCAATTGACTAAGAAAATATACGATTCAGCCATGGAACTTATCAACGTAATTGAAGACAAAGGCGGCGCTCTCGCTGCCATTGAACAAGGTTGGCAACAACAAGAAATCCATCTCTCTGCCTACCAATACTTGAATGAAATTGAGAAGAATCAGCGAAACATTGTGGGCGTCAATTACGGAACCATGGACGAGACAGAAGGCATTCCAATCATGAAGACCGACGCTACCTTGGGTGAGCGCCAAACAGAACGCCTCGCTGCCCTACGCTCATCAAGAGACGCCGATGCTGTCTCTCATGCTCTTGATGCTGTTCGTCAGGCTGCAGAAAACGGAACGAATCTGTTTCCACTCGTCATCGATGCTGTTCGCCACCGGGCAACCCTTGGTGAAATCATGAACGCCATGAAGGATGATTTTGGAACGTACATGGCGCCGAGTGGATTTTGAGGTGTAGAGATGAGTTTTGGACCGATATACATTGACCACATTGGCATTGCCGCACACGGTTTAGATGACAATAGCGATTTTTGGCGACTGATTGGACTCGTCCAAGGTGAACAGGACGAAACCGTGGCTGACCAAGGTGTAATCACGCGTTTCTTTTCCACTTCCACAACCGATGCTGATGCCCCTGTTCCAAAGGTAGAACTGTTGGAGCCCACAGGCGATGATACCCCCATTGGGCGCTTCTTGGAAAAACGCGGCCCTGGCGTTCAGCAAGTTTGTTTCTCCGTGGGAGATCTTTCGGGTCTTCTGAAACACCTTGCAGATCATGGTGTTCGACTGATCGACAAGACTCCTCGATTAGGCGCAGGTGGACACATGATCGCCTTTGTCCATCCCAATTCAACGGGTGGCGTTTTGGTTGAATTGAGTCAGCGAACATAAGGAACACAATGCCAACACCTATAATCGGCCTTGTGCTTCTTGAAACCGATGAGGACCTGCATAGACCAGTTGCTCGCCCTGCCACACATTGACGCACCGAGTTTGAAGGGTGAGGTGCATTACCTCGCAGGCCGTTTGGAACAACTTCGTGTCCAACGCAGCATCACCAATGAGGCCTATCTTGACGCAGGTGCGATACAAGGCGCCATTGAATTGGTTGCTAACATGATCGACATGGGCGTTCCTCAAACTGAAATTCAAGAACATCTACGTTCGACCCTCCATCGTGCCAATCGAATTGAAACCAAACATCCGGGTCTAAACTGGGCCGTTGAATCTGGACGCGCGAGTTGATTCGGGCATGTCCCCAACCTTGCTCTCCGTCCGGAGTGCCTCGAAGCGCTTCGGTGATGTTATCGCTTTGGAAACGATTGACCTTGATATTCACGAAGGTGAAATCATTGGGCTGGTCGGTTCAAACGGTGCTGGCAAAACCACCCTTTTGCGGCTTCTATCAGGTGTTTATCGCCCGACCACCGGTGAGGTCTTGTTATCAGACGGGACACAGGTTGAACAAGCACGAAGTCGCCTTGGTGTGGTGCCTGAAAACACGGGATTGTACGCTCGATTGACGGCATGGGAAAACATTCGTTATCATGCAAGAATCCACGGCGTTTCCGATGACGAGGCATGGAAGAGAACCATGTATTTTGCACAGCATTTAGGCATGGCCGACGTGCTTGGAAGGCACACCAAGGGATTTTCACGGGGTATGCGGCAAAAAACAGCCTTGCTCCGAGCGCTCGTTCATGCTCCGAGCGTTTTGCTGTTGGATGAACCAACGGCAGGACTTGACGTCACCAGTGCGAGAACGGTTCGCGAACTTGTTCGGCAGTTGGGCGAGCAAGGGGGCACGGTCATCTATTCAACGCACCAACTCGCAGAGGCCGAGCGAGTTTGCAACAGGATTGTTATCATTCACAACGGTCAAGTTCGAGCAGACGGTACGCCAGAAGAATTGCTTGAACAAACCAACACCAACCACCTTGAGGAAGCGTATGTTGCTTTGACGGCAGATGTTGCTCGACCTCGTCAAGAGGACGACAAACCATTGTCAAAATGGTCGTCTTGGTGGCGCGGCTTGTTCACGCCTAAGACACCGAAGGAGGTGGGTGAGGATGAGTAAATCCGGCGTGCGCGTACGGGCCATCGCAAAGAAGGAATTGGTGGAATTCGTTCGAGATTGGAGGACGATTCTTGCCATTTTGGTGATACCTCTTCTGATGTTTCCCTTGTTGTTCATCCTCTTTCCTCTTTTGCTCGCTTCCGAGGCGGCGGAACTTGACGCTCTCGTGGTTGATGTGTTGGTCCAAGGCGATGACATCCCTGCAGAACTGGGACTGATGCTCAACAATTCTTCCCTTAACATCACGTACGAACCCTTGCCCACCATTGAGGAATTGTCCTCACCAGTGGGTGATGAAGAACGATTGAGAAACGGGACGGTGGACTTGATTCTTCGATTGAGAATGAATGAGAGTATCTTGGAATACGCTGTGCTTTACCAATCAACCTCTGAACAAAGTTTGGAAGCAAGAAGTCGTACGTTCGATGTCCTCGCTGGTTGGGAAGAGAACGAAACAATCCGTCGAATCAGTGATGCCGGCCTTGACCCTGAAGAGACATTGGATCCACTTCAGTGGGATGGAGAAATTTCCCAGAGCGATGTGGCCACTTCAGGTGAACAAGCAGGAATGGCTCTTTCTTTATTCATACCACTTGTTTTGTCGGTGTGGACGTTTTCGTCGGCCATTCAGCCTTCGATTGACATGACGGCGGGGGAACGTGAACGAGGTACGCTTGAGGCTCTGCTCGGGTTGCCTTGCACGCGGATGGAATTGTTATTGGGTAAATGGTTGGCCGTGGCGACCATCACCGGAGTTGGTGTACTCCTCCAGGTTGCTGGGTTGTTATTCGCCATCGGTTACCTCGCAACCTCGGACATCATTTCGACCCCAAGTGTATCCTTGACCGCCCTTCTGCTGCTATGCTTGGCTGTCCTTCTGTTTGCCATCATGGTGGTGGCGTTTGAGTTGGCGTTGGCGATGCGTTCACACAGCGTCAAAGAAGCCGGTTCCATCCTTGGTCCTGCAGTCCTCATCATTCTGTTTCCTGCACTGTTCACACAAGTGATCAACCTCGATGGAATTGAGGCGTTCTGGTTTGCCGTTCCGGTGGTCAACGTGTTGCTGGCTCTTCGTGAATTGTTGATGAACAGAATCGTGTTCGGACATGTCGTCGTATGGCTGGTTTCCTCAAGCCTCTATGCCTTGGGCGCAGCGTATTATGCTGCACGCCAATTCAAGCGCGAAGATATTGTTACAAGCCTGTCTTAAGCCCCAAAGGCGATAAGTGCCTCTCGCACGATGTCAACAATGAGGTCAATTTCCTCTGAAGTGATGTTGAAGTGGGGAGTAAAACGGAGAGCATTCTTACCGCCATGAATGACGCCCAGACCTCTACGGCGACACCACGGTTCAACGGCCTCCATACCAACAACGGGGAATTGAGAAGGTTCGAGCTCAGCACTGCACAGCAGGCCGGTCCCCTGTACTTTCGTAATGACTTCTGGGAACTCCTGTTGAAGAGCAGTAAATTTTTCCACGAATTCATGACCTCGATCACGAATGTTTTGTCGAAGTTCCGGCGTGATGCTATCGAGCACTGCAACGGCCGTTTCAAGAGCACGCGGGTTCGTTGTCATCGTGTTTCCGTAGATGCCGGTGACATAGAGTTCGGAAGCTCTGGCGTTCATCCCGAGGACTGAAAGCGGGTATTGACCAGCATTCATCGCCTTGGACCATGTCTCAAGGTCAGGTGCTTCACAGTCTTGGAAACCTTCGTAATCCACAACCGACAATGTACCTTGGCCGCGAATTCCAGCTTGTATTGAATCAACCAAAAGCATGCTATCGTGTTCCAGTGTCAAACGACGAGCAGCATCATAGAATTCTCGGGAGACACATTGACCGGGGTTCCCTTCGCCTTGAACGGGTTCAATGGCAAGGAGTTCAATGAAGACATTGTTAGCAGCCGCATCGAGGAATGCCTGTTCAAGGGCGCCCACATTGTTGGCCGGGACAAGAATGAGGTTGTCTCGGTTTTGGAAACTCGCGAGGTGCTGATCGTACTTGCCCTTGCATGAATGGGACATTTGTGCGGGTCGGTCGGTTCGGCCGTGGAATCCTTGTTCAATGGCCATTATTTTGATGGTTTTACCAGCGTGTTTTCCACCGGGCTGCGTCATCAGTTTAGCGTTCACATCGGCAATGCGGAGGCTCACTGTGACCGATTCTGACCCACTGTTCATGCAAATGAATTTATCAAAAGGACACGACCCTCGAGTGTGACCGAGTTCAGCACGAAGGCGTTCATCCAGTCGCATTTGAGAAAACGAGGCGGTCATGACATTGGCCATCACCCAGTTATCGGACATTGAGCGAATCACTTGGTCGGGGCCATGTCCACCGCCAAGCATGCCGTAGCCTCCGTTGTCGTGGATGACGGCACCGTGGGAAGATACGATCCATGGACCACGTGCGGCCAGAGCAACATACGGATTGACCGTTGCTGGATTGTAGAAATTGACGAATCCGTTTTGGAGGGTGGTGATGAGATGAGTTTCATCCGAATCAAGGTACAGTTCAGGATATTCTTGGGCCATGGCACGAAAGCGCGTGGATGCTTCCTCGATGGCCAAGGAGAGGGTTTCGTCTAGAGCCAAGAATCGTGTAATCTCGTCATCGGAAAGACCACGCGTATCAATGCGCCCGACACTGGCTCGAATCTCGTGAAGGATGGCCAGAGGTTCAGCCTTAACACCTGTCTGCATGGTTGACTTTCCTCCGAGGTATCCTTTGAACATTCGCACCAGTGATTCCAAAGAAATGGATTTCATCGCCTTTGTATTCTTACAGTATTACTCAACGAATACTTATATGCAAGAGATGGAAGGACCAATCATGCCCAAGGTGTCGTTTGACATGCCACAAGAATTGGTTGATGATTTGCGACTGCATGTCGGTGATGAACACAAATTTGTCAGTCTTGCTGACGCCATTCGTACAGCGTGTAGAAAATTGCTCGATCAACTTGATTCAATCGATATCATGCATGGAAGGAGGAGTGAATAAATGGTCTCTGAAAAAGAAGCTCAAGAAGCCGTCAAGGTCCTGCTGGGCTATATCGAGGGAGAAGAACATGTTGACCGAGAAGGATTGCTTGA
Source organism: Verrucomicrobiales bacterium (assembly GCA_002689105.1). Classification (GTDB taxonomy): domain Archaea; phylum Thermoplasmatota; class Poseidoniia; order Poseidoniales; family Poseidoniaceae; genus Poseidonia. The sequence goes on from NZEQ01000052.1 coordinate 11,400, forward strand.
CACCCCCAAGCGTGTTGTTGAATCATGGAACGAGATTTTTGCAGGGTACAACATGGACGCCAGTGAACTTCTCCAGGCAACCTTCAATGCTGAAGGCTACGATGGTATCGTTCTCCTTCGCAACATTGAGTTTACATCCACATGTGAACACCATCTCCAACCGTTCCGGGGACGCGCACACATTGCTTACATCCCCGTTGAGCGTATTGTTGGTATCAGTAAATTAGCACGTATCCTCGAACTTCATGCAAGACGGCTTCAAAATCAAGAGCGTATCACGAAGGGCATTTCGGATGATTTGGAGCGTGAACTTGAACCTCTTGGTTCAGCCGTGATCATGGAAGCATCTCATGGCTGCATGCAATGCAGAGGAGTGGCGAAGCAACAGGCCGTCATGACGACATCAGCCATGCGCGGCGTGTTCTTTGAACGCCCTGAAGCCCGTCAAGAATTGATGCAACTTATTCAACAGCCAAAACTTTGAGGTGGACTCCGTGGCTCCTCAAGGATTGCATGAGAATCTGGAAGAACCAGCGGTTCTCGATGGTGACATGGCCAAATCCTACAACATTGTTGAAATCTTTCATTCGGTACAGGGCGAAGGTTATCGCAGTGGAATACCTCATGTTTTCATTCGGTTTGGCGTTTGTAACTTGCGGTGCGAATGGTGCGATACGAATTTTGATGTCTACGAACAAAAATCAGTAGCAGAGATCATGGAGGTTGTCGGCCAATTCCCCTGTAAAAACATCATTTTCACAGGAGGTGAACCCATGCTTAACGATCTCTGGCCACTTGCAAGGGTCTTGAAAAAAGACGGTTATCACCTCTCTGTAGAATCAAATGGAACGGTTGCCATACCCGCGGGATTATTGGATTGGATTTGCATATCTCCGAAGGACCAGATGTATCCAAATGTCTCGATTAAACAACGAGCAGGTGACGAATTGAAATGCGTATATGTGGGTCAACCGCTTTCCATGTATGACGGTTTGAAAGAAGGATTTTCACACCATTTCCTCCAACCATGCTATGATGAAGAAGCCTCTGTTGAGGAAAATGGACGTAGTTTTGCGTTGACTGAAGCGGTGGTGAAAGAGAACCCTCAGTGGCGATTATCATTGCAAACACACAAGTGGATGGGTATCCTTTGAGGAGTTGATTCAATGAAACCTGCAATCATGGCCCTCAGTGGAGGAATGGATTCCTCCTCTCTCCTTCTCCGCCTTCTGCGAGAGCAGTACGATGTGACCGCTATTTCGTTCAATTACGGACAAAAACATGCCGTTGAAATCGAACGCGCCCGTTCCTTGGTGGATTACCTGTCTTCAAATGGATATTCTGTCAATCACCAAGTGGCCGATTTGAGTTCTGCAACAACCTTGTTTGAGAGCCATTTGCTCAAAGGAGGCGACGATGTACCCGAAGGCCATTACGAAGAAGAGAACATGAAAGCAACCGTGGTCCCTAATCGCAACGCTCTGTTTTCTTCCATCCTTTACGGCGTAGCCCTTTCCCAAGCCACCAAACATAACTCCAACGCAGAAATTGTACTCGGCGTCCACAGTGGTGACCATGAAATCTATCCTGATTGTCGTCCTGAATTCTACAGGGCGCTTGACCACGCCTTTGCTCTTGGGAACTGGGAAAGCGAACGTATCTCGTTTACCCTTCCCTATTTGGAAACCGATAAAACAGGGATACTGAAGGATGCGGAAGAATCTGTAGCGGCCCTTGGCCTTGACTTTGAAGAGGTCTTCTCTCGAACCTTGACGTCCTATGCACCCGATGCCGATGGACGCTCCAACGGTGCTACGGGCTCCGATGTGGAACGAATTCTGGCCTTTCACGCCATTGGAAGAAAGGACCCTATTGAGTACGTGAAGCCTTGGGATGAAGTCCTCGCCGATGCTTTGGAAACAGAACGAATACACATGGAGCAGGAGTACAAAAACCGCCTAACTGAACTTCAATATCATGTCACACGGGAGGCAGGAACTGAGCGAGCTTTCACAGGTGAATATTGGGATGAGAAAAGGCCAGGTAAATATCGGTGCATCTGCTGCTCAACACTTTTGTTCACTTCCACCATGAAATTTGATTCAGGTTGTGGTTGGCCTTCATTCCACACCGAGCACAACGAAGCCAACATTGTTCGCATTGCGGACCATAGTCACGGTATGGTTCGTGTTGAAGTTCGCTGTGAAGTCTGTGATGCTCACCTTGGACATGTCTTCAACGACGGCCCTGCTGCCTACGGGGGAGAACGCTATTGCATCAATTCAGCATCACTGATCTTTGAACCAACAGAGGAGGAAATAGAATGACGACCACCATACGCCGATACGTTGAGACCGACACGGGGCACCGCGTTCCAAATCACAAATCAAAATGTAAACACCTGCACGGACATCGTTATCGATTTGAAGCCGAAATCGAAGGTGATGTTGTAGAAGTATCCGGCGTCTCTGACGAAGGAATGTTGATGGATTTCTCAGACATCAGTAAAGTCCTCATGGAACATGTTCACGATGTAATCGACCATGCGTTTGTCCTCTACGAAGGTGATGAAGAGGCTTTGAACGCATGCAAGTGCATGGGAGAAGGACACCGTACCGTCATCGTACCGTTCATACCAACGGCAGAAAATCTCGCGAAATGGGCCTTTGATGCCGTTGCTCCACACATCACTTCGGCCTATGGAAACCGTTTGCGTTTGGTCGCCATGCATTGTCGCGAGACGCCGAAATCCGTCGCAACATGGCGGCCTGCATCATCGTAATTTCCGTCGATGATCCTTCATCCATGCATCGTCTCCGGATGCATATTCCATGGCTGATGTTGCTTCCACAAAAGCACCGATCAGTCGGGTCGATTCTTCGGTTGAAGGCGAGCCCTTGAGCAATGTGCGACGGAGGGTTTGTTCAATCGACTGCTGTCGTTCTTCAGAGGACGAAATGGAGGCTGCAAATTGTTTGATGGATTTGACCAGTGCATCACGTACAGCTGGCTCAAGTTTATGCTCGAGCGGCACAATATCGGGAAGCCCAGGGTCCTGACCTTGCGAAGCAAGCACACGGGTTCGCTGTATTTCGTAGAGAAGAGCATTAACGGCATGACTGAGGTTGGCAATCGGGTAGCCTTCCCATGTAGGCAAGGTTACAAAATAATCGCATTGACCGAGTTCTTCGGTGGACAAGCCTTTGCCTTCTTCACCGAACACCAAGGCCACCCTACCCTTGCTCTCATTCAGGCGTTCCACCATGTCCCAAGGGTACAGATAATGTCGAAACAAGGTTTTCTCTCCCACCTCACGCTTGCCTGACGTACCGACGACGACGGAACATCCATGAACGGCAGAAGGGATGTCTGAATGGACTTCCAAGGAGTCAAGAATTCGTGCAGCGTGTTTGGCGCGAGCACGGGTTTCTCCATCATGAGGAGAGCATTTTGGATTGACCAGTCGAAGGTCATCAAACCCGAAGTTGAGCATCGTTCGACAAATCGCACCCAGATTCCCCGGATGCGTGACGCCGACCAAAACCACCGTCACATCAAACAGGCCACGAGGAAGAGGGAGGTCTTGCCGTTCGCCCATGTTCTCAGCCCTGGCCTTGGTTCAAGTATTCAGTAATCCATCGAGGGTCACACGATTGATAGAGGAAGAAAAGGAACCCGCCGTTTTCACGGTCATCCATCACCAGGGAGCGCTTTCGCAGGTTGTGTTGAGATTTCAGGTGGTGAATCAAACCCTCAAGTTCTTCTCGGTCATCTCCGTGAACACTGACAGGTTGTCGGTCCCAATCGACCCAAAACGCCACGCGAACACCATCAATCGGTTCGGCGTTGGCGGTATCGAGTGACATAGCCCGCAATCCAATTACGAAGCTTCTTTGAATCGACATCGGTCAATTCAGATACCATCTTCTTGTTGTGGTCGAAATCATCGGAGAACTTCTCACCGTGCTCTTCACAGAGACGGATGGCTCGAATTTTGATAAAACTTGGACGAATATTTCCCATGCATTTCACTCCTTCATTAGTTTGACTTCAACTGGAAAGTCGGGTTCATCGTGGCGGATAACAAGAAGACGCACCTTGCGTGGTGGGTTTTCAATGCCTCGCTTCCAGATGAGTTCATTGACCTCAGGGTCGATGTAGAGTTCTTCATCTTCTCGAACCTTGAGGTGACGGATCACTTGCTCTCGAATGATTTGCATGGCTCGAGGAGCTCGCTTGTAACGGGTGATGTTCCATGCGTTTCGCAATGGAACAATCAATTCTGATTCATTTGGACGTGCCATCGTGCTCACCTCATCGTTGCAACTTGCTACGTCGCCATTGGTGTCGCTTTGGGTGAGACACCGTGTTTCGGTCGGTCTTGAGCATGACCCATACAGGGACACGCCGGTTCTGCTTTCCTGCCTTCAAAAGGCGAATTTTCTTTGCTGCTGGCTTATTTTTTGACATGTCGAGCACCTTCTCAGATTCTCCTAACGGACGCATTGCTGCGGCTCTTGGACAGTTGGGCGAGGACCTGCTTGAGAGCAGCATCACTCATGGGGGTGTTGATGGAACCTTGCTCAAACATGGCAGCAAGGTCGGCTTTGATGGCGTTTGCACGTTGCGGTTCAACCAAGCCGATTCGGGTAAGTCGGGCGCGTGCATCTGACGAAAGGTGACGACGGAGAATCGCATCAACGTTCGCCGATTCAACGGCTTGTTGTTGTGCCTTTTCTTCGGCCTCCATTTGTTGCGTTGCTTGGTGCTGAAGTTGGTCTTGCAGTTGCTTCAGACGTTGTGCCCGGAGAGCAGCCAACTCGTCATCTTGGTTGGCCGTCATTGTAGACACTCTCACACTTCCCGGAATCAATACTTGTCCAGACCGGGGTACTGGGCTTCGGTCTCTTCACGGACCGAGTGAGCGATGTTGTCGACCAACTTCTGGCCTGCTGCCGTGATTTGTCGGCCAGCGTAAAGCTGAACTTTACCGTCATCGGTGTCGATTTCTTTGGTTGGGACCTTCTCAACAAGGCCAGCATCTTCGAGTTGTTGGAGTGCTGTTCGGATGATGTGTCGTGAAGCGACGCCGGGCGTGTTTGGCATGGCACCGTTGTCTTTCTTGCCACCGAAGGCTTGAGCGAGGTGAGTGACTCCAATTGGGCCGTTGCGAGCAACCTTGCGAAGGATAGCCGCCGTGCGAAGATACCACCAGTTCTCCTGGGTTGGCGGGCGCTCACGGTCCACGGCGGTTTTCACATATTGGCCCCAATCTGGCATGGAAACTGCCTTTTGGTCCGCCATTGCTGCAGCAAGTGCAGGGTTGAAAATGTCAGCAGGGATGTCATAGACGGTCGTCATTGTGATGCACCAAGCAACTTGGCGACCGTCCGCCCCTATATCAAAACAACGGGTCAAGCACCCGTTCAGGTCAATGGCATAAACCTCCTCCAACACCATCAATACAAGCCTTCTTGAACACCGCTCCGGTGGTTTGGCCGATGAAGAAAGCGTTGGCGCAAAATCCCAACCTTTTGCGGACCCTCATCGGGTTGTCGCTGACCCTCATATTCATGCTTTCATACGCCGTTTATGGAGCCACTGTTTCCCCCTCGGTTTACATTTACAAAACCGAACCAACCGTAAACGAATACACGGCATCTTCGGCGGATGAAGAAGTGGAACGAACATACGATGCTGAAGACAACACCACAACATGGGCGTGGCAGGTGATCGCCAACGATGCCAACCTCACTTGGGTCAATGTCACGGCCACCGAGCTCTCGAGCGGCGCCCTGTTGAGAGTGACCAATGTCGCCATGCTCTACAGCCATGAATTACTTGGTTCAACCTATACGCTGGAAAATCCACTTGAAGAGGAGTTCTCATGTGCAGATCTGTGCGACCATGCCCAGGTTCACGAGCGAATTAGCGAAGACGGAGGAACACTGGAGTTTCATGCCTTAACGTCGGTTGACCCCGCTCGGCGTTCCAACGGTTCTGTCTTTGCGGCTGACCTTGCCGAAGCCGAATCCAAAGCAAGAGCGGCCATTGAATACACCCACTCACCGTCCATCCTCCGAATTGAAATCGTTGAAAGCGGAAACAGAACCACAGAACCAAGCATCTCTGCAGAAACGGTGAACGAAGAGTTCGCCAGCATCGCCGTCTTTTCAGTCGATGCTACGACCGAATTCCTGTGGGCATTGGCCGCCGTGGTTGGTTGCTTCTCAATGGTTCTTATTCCATCCTTCACGGTGTATTTTGCCGCCAGGGCGAAAGAAAAGAGAGACGAAGCAAAACTCGAGCTGGCCAAAAACGAAGTAGAGTCCTACATCAATGACTCAGAATCGCCATCGGAAACCGACACTGCTCCTAAATAGATAGACGGGCCTTGCCTCGTTTGAGGGATATGAGGACGACAGCGCTTGCTCTCATCGTGATGTTTATGTTGGGTTCAGTTGGACCCTCCATACCATCGGTTCTTGAGGAGCCACAAACGATGAACAGCCCGGCAACCGGTGTTGATGTTCGCGTTGTCAGCGCCACCGTGACATACACCAATGCTGCAGACGAAGGCCTTTACAAGATGTTTTCATCAAACCACCCGATTGTAGGCTTCAATCGTCCAGCAGAATTGTTTGTAATTGACGGCATGCTCAACACTTCTGCAACACTCACCATCACCGTGGAGAACGTTGGAACGGCGGCATCGGGCGTGATCGATGTCAACGTCCGACTCTTGCACAACGATTACTCGTACTTTGAGTTCGCCAACACGACCGTACAAATGGCTGCCCTGTCGGGCGGCGCGTCCAACACTGTTGACGTCAATGTCGTGCCATCCTATGCAGGAAACCACACGCTCTCGATGACAGCAACATCAAGCGTTTCTGACGATAATCCCGGTAACGATCTCAGGAATCAACCGTTCACCGTCGGCCACACATACTACAACTGCGATTCATCACCTCAGTGGTCGCTCGGGGCCGGATGGATGTACTCCCAAGACGTCTACACCTACATGACCCAAGGGAGCAGTTGCCACGCTGGAAACGGCCAATTTTCGTCCTATAATAACAACCAGGTCGCCGTCATGACGACTCCTGTGATGGATATGTCAGATGCCTTGAAAAATCCTTCTCGGACCAACGGTCTGTCCTTTTTCTACACCGGCAGTACAGCCGTCAATGATAAGTTGACCATCTACGGTAAAGATCTCCTCGGCGCTTGGGTCGAAGTCGGTTCCATTACGGGTACCGTTGATGCCGTGTTGACCGATGGTGCGAACTGGCAAACGTTCAGTGTACTCGACAAGGGCCATGCATCTCCCCTCATTCCGGTTCAAGATGGATTGTACCACAGCAACTCGCAATTCAAGTTTGAATTCACATCGGATGCATCGGGAACAGATGTTGGATTCTTCATAGATGATATCGTCTTCGTCTATGAACAGAAGGTTCGACCAGACGAATACAGTGTGACGGGGCAAGGAATTTCCACCAACGGTGCAACACCTGGCTCATGGGGAAGTGTTTCTCTTGAAATCATCAACACTGGAAACATCTCTGAAACGTTCATCCCAACCCTCGAGGGATTACCCCCCACATGGAATGCATATTTCGCGAGACCATCCGGAACGAGCTTTGATCCGTTGACCGGTTTGATGGCGACGCCCGGTGGTTCAGTTCCTTTCGATATCAACATCCAACCCGATGAAAACGCAAACGTTGGTTTCCAACAAATGGCCGTCAATATATCCTCAAGCCAATATCCTGGAGTCTACACTGTCCTGCCCATACAATTCCTCGTAAAAGCAGATAGAATTCCGGTCATAGAAACCCCTCCGGTTCGTCCGAGTTGCCCCCCTTCATTCACCTGCACCTTCGAGGTGGGATTGTCCAATCAAGGCGGTGCAACGGATGTGTTTGACCTTAACATGGACATGGCCAACATTCCCAGCGATTGGTCTATCGGCCTCGCTTGGACGCAATCGTCATCGGTTTTGATACGCCCCAATGATACGGTGCAGGCCTTGTTTACCATGACGGTTCCTGCGAATGCAGCGCCTGACACCGTGGTGGAATTTGATTTGACGTTGCAGGCACAAAATGATACATCAAGAACGGACGTGGAAACCATTGCCGTTTCTGCCTCCATGGTGAGCGACGCTGATGTTGAACTCTCAAACATTGATTCCACCGGGAAACAATACGTGGATGCAGGGTCTCAATTCACGCTCAAGTACACCATTTGGAACAACGCCTCCCGACAAGATATCTTTGAGATGCGTGTTGATGTAGAAAATCTAGGAACGTGGACGGTTCACCAACCAACCCGGCCGGATGCAGTTTTGAATCCAGGAGCGAGCACGACGTTCGAGGTGGTGATTGACGTGCCCGAAAATGCTCAAGCAAACGACCGAGGTCCGAGCATCACGCCTGTTATTGAATCAAAGCGAAGTTTGATGGAAATACAGGGTCAGGCCTATGATGGCCTTCGAGTCTCCACCACACACGATGTTCAGATCTTCCCTGTTTCATCGCCAACGAAACTCACACCGGGTATCGCCAACGAAATTGTCGTCCGCGTCGTCAACAACGGAAACGGTGCGACTGAAGTTACCTTGACGCCGGAGGAGATCCCGGAAACGTGGACATGGTGGCTATCAGCAGATGGTGAAAACATTTCCCAGCCCGTTGAACTTAGTGTGTCGTATGACCTTGAGCACGAAAAGGACATCAGCATCTGGGTGCTCCTGCCAATGACGGAGGCCGCAGGTGAAATGCACACGCTGCAAATCCAAGCGGAACATGTTGGTGAGGGCGTCGACTTGGAATTGGATGACAATTCAATCGAACTTGTCATGTCAACAGATTCCATCCGAATACCTTCAATCGTAGCCGCTGGTCAATCCGAAGGGACCATGGCTGGTGGAAGCATGTTTGCCGAAGCACGTCTCATCAACACGGGTAATGCTGTAGAAAACAGACTTTCAGTTGAAGCATCTGTGTCGTCTTCACCTCCCCTTCCGGGACTCATTGCTTTCTTCACTGTGGAAGGTGGCGATCGAGCGGTCGGCACCGAAGTGCCCTTGATGGTTCCCGCTGGGGATGAACTCACCCTGCGCCTTGACGTCCTCATACCCGAAGGCGCACCCCTGAACACACGCTTCGTTTTGCGGTTTGATGTCCTCGGTGCAGTGGATGAGGATGACCTCCCCAAAGCCATGAGTGCCGAAGCTCTCGTGATGTTGAATCAACAACGAAGCGTCAGTGTTGAAGCGGGTGTCATGCAGGTCGGGCCCGTACCCCATGGCACATCAGGTCTCGTTCAAATCAATCAAACTTCCACATCGAGCATGAATGAAAACGTGGTGCTGACGATGGTTGGGGAAGAAGGTTGGCAAATTTCCTGCGATAAGCGCCTCGTGAATGAATCGGGCGTGGATATTGCTTTCACCCCCGGCCATGTATCACCACAATCCAATCAACAACGATGTGAAGTTCTCAGGATGTCGGGCCCTCTTGACGGACAGATCACCATCGAATCTTCCACAAAAGACGGGTCCATTCGAACGACGTACATCCTGAATCTTTCGTTTGAGCCCGCACCAGCCGATTCAACAATGTCAGCCACAACGCTCATTGGCGCAGGACTGGGCAGCCTTGTCTTCATCGCAGGTTTGCTCTTCCTGATGAGAGGAAGAGGACGGGACGAAGAACTGGAAGAGGTGTTTGAGACAACGCAGGCAGGACCTCCTGTAAGCGGTGCCCATCAACAAAAAGTTGTACCAGAAGTCCATGGAGAACCAGCAAAACCAGCCGGGCCACCGGTCTCGGCATCACCAGAATCGAATGAAGGTCCACCGTTGCCAGAAGGTGGCCTGCCACCCGGATGGACACAAGAGCAGTGGGCGTACTACGGCCAGCAATACCTTGATGGAACCCTTTGATGAGCGTAGGTTATGGAGACCTACCCCCCTGCTTGGTATGCCCTGTGGTTCATGGTGGCGGCGTGCGGTGTTGGTACGTGGTATCTCCGCAATTTTACACAACGCGTTCAAACCACTCGCACGGTAGCACTCTTGGGAACAGCCTCGATGCTAACGCTTCTGGTATGGACCTGGATGGAATTTTGAGCGGTGATACGATGGAGGAATTGGCCGGCATCGAGCACCACCCCCTGGTGAATCAGTATCCTTGCAGAACGCCTGTTTGGTGGGCCCGAACCGGTGATGTGCACAAAGATCCAAACCTTCGCGGCGTCAGTGGTCGGCGAATCGTTTTGAGAATCCCAAAGCAATTTGGTCGAATTGAAGGCAAAATTGCATCGATTTTGCGAGCACCTCGAGAATTGCGAAGGCCACTTGATGGGATGAACAGCATGTTGTGGGAACTTGCAGACGGGAGTCGCACCTTTGGCGAAATTTGCCAAGTGATGAATGAAATGTTCAGAGAAACAATTGCGCCTGTCATGCAGCGCACGGCCGCTGCAATTCAACAGATGATGAACAACAATCTGATGCTCGTCATCGAGGAGCCGTTGTTGGGACGTTGGTTCATCGGACCCGGAAAAACTCCTGAACATCAGGTGCTTGACGAGCTGCCAGACGACCACGCCTATGATTGGAGCCTCATGGAAAACGAAACACCCTAATCTTCTATGGATGGTTGATTATCGAGAGGAGACCATACGAGTCGTAAGCCCAAACCATCGCTACGCTTGGTTCGGTCGGCAAAAGAGCGAGCACTGCACCGTGTTGAATCGCTTTCCGTGAACCATGCACCGCCACGGACAACATACCTTTGTGCATCATCCACCGACATTGGAGTTTGTTGGCGACCACCTTCGTATGATTTGACCCAATGGTCAGCGCACCACTCCTGAACAAGCCCATTCATGTCGTAAAAGCCCCAAGGGTTGGCTTTCTTCAAACCAACTTCACGCGTGGTTCCGCCCGAATTACCTGCGTGCCAGCCATGTTCGTCCAATTCAATGTCCTTGTCGCCAAATGACCACCGGCCTCGGGTTCCAGCCCGGGCGGCGTACTCCCATTCGGATTCTGATGGCAAACGCCACTCTCCAAGCAGACCAAGATGCATGACCTCGGCGTCCCGTTCATTCAAGCGTTCCATGAACAACTCAACTTCATCCATGTCGATTTGTTCTACAGGGCGAAGACCTGCACTCCAGCCTTCCTGAAACTTTGAGGGATTTTCACCCATCACGTCGAGCCAAAAAGCCTGCGTAACGTTACGCTCTCCGAGAAAAAAAGGCTGGGTGATTTCAACCACACAGGCAGGCTGTTCGTTGGGATTTCCCGAACCATTTTCATCACCCATGACGAAAGTACCCGGTTCCACCAAACGATAGGACGAACCATAGGCGTCGGTGAAAAATGGAGACGATGCGCCAGAATCCATGTTTACGCACTCAATTTCTTCGATGCTGCGAGAACGGCGTCAACCAAGTTCTCAAGTCGTTCTTGGAGTGATGGATCCACCAAATTTCCATTGTCATCAAACGCTTCCTTGACATGCCCAATCGCCAATTGTTCAGGGACGGGCCATCCATGCAACCAACGAAGGGCTATTCGCATGTGATTGAGGGTGTTGGCGTTGGTCACGCCACCAAGGGTTGACATTAAGCCGAATACCTTGCCGCCCACGTGCTTGTCGTACATCCAATCCATGGTGTTCTTCATCACACCCGACATGGTTCCGTGATATTCAGGGGAAGCAAGAAAGAAGGCTTGGGTCTCCTCGAGGAGGGTTTGAAATTCCTTCACATGAGGATGGTTCCAGCACCCTTCCTCACCAACCAGCGGAAGTGGTTTTTCGGCAAGATCCCAAAACACAACCTCGGCTCCCTTGCTTTCTGCAATTGACAAAGCGGCGTTGACCAACATGCCGGATTTTGAAGTTGAACGGTATTCTCCGGAAAGGCCCAAGATTTTGATGGATTCATCGCCCATGATGTTTCCAACCTACACCAGCCCTTGAATGTAAGGATTCAACCCGTGTCCAACAAGAAGCAATGCTTATTCATGCTTCGGGGTTCGTCGCAAACCGGTGATGGCATGTCGGGCGCCGAAGACGATTTGAGCGGTGAATTGGGCGATGATTCCGACGGTCTTGATGACATCGCATTGACCTCGGTCAATCAGGCTCTAGAGGCTGTTGAAAACGAAGACGTCGAGACAACGACACCGCAAGAAACCGCAGCTCCCGAAACCCCGCGAAACATCATTCCGGAACTGGATGATGTTGAAGACCCAGAAGAAATGGTCGAAGTCCTCCTTACCGTGGGAGAAGAACGCAGTCGTCGCAACGATGTCAAGGGCGCCCTCGCTGCATTTAACAAAGCGATCGCCCTTGACCCTTCGTGCGATATGGCCTGGTTCAACCGCGGTGTTCTCCTCGAAGCGCAGCAAGATGCCAGAGGGGCTCGACAGTCGTTCCAAATTTGTCTTGACCTCAACGAAGGACACGCACCAGCAACGGCCAACCTCGCCATCTTGCTAGAACGCATTGGCGACCTCGAAGGTGCGTATGAAACCGCTGAGAAAGCGCTCGGATTTTTCCCAGGCCACCCGGCTCTTGTTCAACTCAAAGAGCGATGCAAAGACAGTGGTATTTCCGTCGCCATGGAGGCCATGCAGCCATCCGTTGAATTGACCCAAGAGGTCGACATGAAGATCGTCGAAGAAGTAGCGGAAGAAGCCGGTATCGAAAACCCGGAAATTTTGCTTCAGGAAGCCGTTCACCACGACCATGATGAAGACGCTACGCTGACGGTTGAAGAACTCCAGAGCGCCGCCGAGGTTGTTGTTGCTCAACAAGAGGTCTTGCAAGAAGTTGCGCCGGCTGTAGAAATTGAAGAGGAGCCTGCCCCTGTTGCAGAGCCCGAACCCGAGCCAACCATCAACATTGATTCACTCGTTGAAGAAGCAACCGATGCCATCAAACAGGGCAATCCGAAGGACGCACTCGCTTTGCTGAAACCGCATTTGAAAACGATTGGTGCACAACATGCAGGCGCCTGGCGAATTGCCGGCGGTGCTATGGCAAGGTTGGATTTGGACAATCATGCCATTGCTGCTATGACCCACGCTCAGAACCTCGAGCCCACCCATGCACCTGGATGGTTCAATCTTGGTTCTGTGCAACAGCGTTCAGGTATGTCGATAGAAGCCATCAACAGTTACAAACGCTCTATTGAAGCAGATGAGACCTACGCCAAAGCAGCCGAGAAATGGGCCGCCCTTGCGAAGGAAGAAGGATTGATTGAAGCATATCTTGATGCATGTCGAACGCTGATCGGAATAAACAGCACCCACCCGATGAAAGCGGAATTCATCTCCATGCTTTTGCAACTTGCCCAAGGTGAAAGCGACGTCATGGATCAAGTGGCGGGTCTGCCACCAACGCTACCTGCGGGTCCTGAAATGGCGCGTGAAGCCCTTGATTTGATGAGTGATGAAGGGAGTCCTGAACGGGCGACTGCACTCTCATTAAGCCAGCAACACAGCGACGCCGTTTTGATGTGGAAGGCTTTGATTCAGCAAGAACAAGATGTAGCATCACATTGGACTGGGTTGGCACGTTCTCTCGAGCAGGCTGGCGATTATGAAACCGCTCAGAAATGTCATGCGAAGGCAACCGCCATGGGTGCATCAACTCCAGTCGCAACCGTAGAAACACCTGCGGTAGAATCTACTCCAGAGCCAATCCAAGAAGCGCCAACGCCCTCAATGCAACAAGACCTCCTGCTGACGCCGCCAGAACCGGTTCAAATTGAGCCTGCGGTCGAATCCCAACCCGCCACGATGGACGCTGCCATGCTCTTGACTCCTGTTGAACCACAACAACGGGTTGAGGAAGTCGCAGCCCACCCAGAGGTCGACTTGGCCAAAGCTGCCTTGGACGCAGCCCAAACGGTGGCCACCAACATACCTCAATCGACCTCCAGCAACGCTATTTCAAATCAAGACGTGGCATGGTTCAATCAAGGTGTGCAACTGATTGATGACAAAAAATACAAAGAAGCCTTGTCGTGCTTTGACCGAGCACTTCCTGCTTTTGCAGGCGATGATGCGATGATTATCCGCATCCTCAACAATCGAGGAAACGCGTATTATTTCCTCGAAGAATACCCGAAATGTGTCGAATCCTACCATCAAGCCATGCTGATTCGACCCACTGAAGTCCGAGGAGAGACCCTGTACAACATGGGGACTGCATACGCGGAAATGGAGCGATACAAGGACGCCATCAAGTGTTTCGAGCAAGCGATTCCAAGAGGTTTGAGCGATGAAGCCAAACGGCGTGCGAAAGACCAAATCCGCCGCTGCAACATTCTCCAAAAAGCAGTTGATAAGAAGCGGAAGAAGCGCTGAACATTGGCCCAGAGTGGTCAACTTCAAAAACGGTGGAGCCTTGGCAATACCATGGACTGCGGCACCTGTGAATCTGCAACACCTTTGGAAGTGCATCGACCTGCTGAGGTTGACGTTGCACTTACCCTCACGGAAAAAGCCACTTCAATGCTGGAAGACGCCTTTGGCGACGACCGCAGTCATGCGCTCCTCGTTGGCGTCCTCAGCGGTGGATGCTCTGGATACATGTATGACCTGCAAATCGTTGAGTCGACAGAAACTCCATGCCAAGAACTCAACATCAACGGGTTTCGAGTCTTGGTCCCCTCCGCCTCCAGTCATTTGTTGAACGGCATAGAAATTGATTATGTAGACCGGCTTATGGGCGGCGGTTTCAAGATCAACAACCCAAATGCAAGTTCCTCTTGTGGTTGCGGCGAGTCGTTCGCTTGAGGGCAACCCATGGGCTTGGTACGCCACAAGGCCGCTGTTCTCTTGCTTCAAGGGCAAGGATTGTTTCCGTTTTTGGACGGACTCTCGACCAACCATGTTGACGGTCCTTGCACCACCGTCTTCACCACAAGGGCAGCTAAAATCATCGATGTTTGCGACATCATCCCCGTTGGCGACCATGTCGCTGTTGTTGGACACGCCATGAATAAAGAAGCCTTGACAGCACACCTTTCTGAGCGAATTCTTGGACAACCAATCACCATCACGGATATCAGCGAACTCAACGATGTCTTCATTGATGTTGGTGATTCACCAACCCCTCCGGATGCGACCATACATCCATCGTTTTTTGGGAGAATGTTCGTTGTTCCTGTAAAACACGAATGGCAACCAACATGGACCGATGACGAGTGGAATGAATATCGAATTGACAACCTGATTCCCTATCATGGCCATGAAATTACAGCGGCTCAACATCCTTTGGGATGTGGCCTGGGGGCCCTCGTTCATCCACAGAAGGGATGCTATATCGGCCAAGAGGTGTTAACTCGGATGCGCAGTCGAGGAAAACAAGGACGAGAACTTGTCGTCAAAACAAACCCAGTGGACAAAGCCACCACCAAAGGCAGAGAAAGAAGCCTCTGCATCGTCCGAACTCAGTAGCCAAGAACATCCTTCAGTTGTCCCTTGTAGAACTCACCAGAACCTTGGAGGGATTGAAGTTCATCCTCGGTCAATTCCAGTTCAAATATTTTCTCAACCCCGTTGGAGCCAATGATGCATGGAACACCAATGTAGACATCGCTCAGACCGTATTGGCCCGTTAAGAGACACGAAGCAGGAATCAACCGACGTCGATCGTTCAGGACGGATTCTGCCATGATCGCTGCTGCTGAACCGGGTGCATAGAAAGCCGACCCACGTTCGAGAAGTTTGACGATTTCTCCCCCTCCGCTAGCTGTTCGGGCACTGATAGCGTCAATACGCTCTTGGCTCATCAATTGTGTGATAGGGATGCCCCCCACGGTCGTGTAGCGAGGTAACGGGACCATGGTGTCGCCGTGTCCACCCAAAACCATGGGCGAAACATCTTCTTCGGCGCAGTTCAATTCCAATGCGATGAAGTGAGCCATTCGTGCACTATCAAGTACACCAGCTTGGCCAATGACACGTTCGGCTGGGAAGCCTGTTACTTGCTGCATGTGGTAGGTCATCAAATCAAGCGGATTGGTGACGACAATAACAACCGAGTCCGGCGCGTGGTCCTTGATGCCAGAACCAACCTGTGAGACGATGTCTGCATTTTTCCCAATCAAGTCCTCCCTTGTCATACCGGGCTGGCGCGGGAAACCGGAGGTTACGACCACGACTTCGGCACCGGCGATGTCTTTGTAGTCTGAAGTCCCCGTAATGGTGCCGTTGTAGTTGAGAACGTTGGCGTTTTGGGACATATCGAGTGCTTTTCCTTTCGCAAATCCTTCGTAGATATCAAGGAGAACAATGTCGGCGATTTTCATTTGTGCAAGCACAAAAGCGCATGTTGCTCCAACATTCCCTGCCCCAATTACCGCAATTTTTCGTCGACCGCTCGTCATGGTGTCCACCTAACGATAGGAACCTGCTACGGTCAGTCCATAAGTCCAATGGTGAGGGATTTTGAGGGGTCGTTCGTAAATAGAGGCAAAGTATGCCACAGTCAATCAAGGCGTGGCATCTAAAAACCTCCTTCATGTGGACGATTTGCACCTACCCTTTCGGTGGTGCCATCTGCAGGTGAGCGAATGAAACTTGGTGTCCCAAAAGAGCCCGAAGGCGAAACTCGAGTCGGTATTGTCCCATCGAGCATGAAGAAGCTCACCAAAGCGGGTTTCGAAGTCTTCATTGAAGCCGGAGCCGGAGATGCTGCCAATTATCACGACGCCGATTATGAGGCCGCCGGTGCATCCATTGTTTCCCGAGAGGAAGCACTCGCTTGCGAAAACATCGTCTGCATACGCTTCCCGGGTGTAGACGGTATCGCAGCAGGAACGAATCTGGCATGTGTTTCCGACCCCTTCCGACACCCAGAATATGTCAAAGCCTGCATGGATGCAAACATCACGTTGTTGTCAATGGACATGATCCCCCGTCGACTTTCCCGTGCACAATCCATGGACGTCAATTCGAGCCAGGACAACCTCGCAGGGTACAAAGCCGTCCTCCTTGGCGCAGCACAGGTGCCAAAGGGCATTCCCATGATGACAACATCTGCGGGAACCATTCGCCCGGCTAAGGTCGTGATCATGGGCAGCGGTGTTGCAGGGTTGCAAGCCATCGCCACCGCCAAGCGGTTGGGTGCTGTCGTCTATGCATCCGACGTGAGAAAATCTGCGGCAGAACAAATTGAATCCGTGGGTGGTCGCTTCATTGAAGTTGATGGAATGGACGATTTTGAAGACGAGTCTGGATACGCCAAACCGCTTACCCCTGAATTCATCCAAAAGGTCAACGACACCGTCTGTGGCGTGGCTGCGGACGCCGACATCATCGTCACCACCGCTCGTATCTTTGGTCGGCCTGCCCCCATCACCGTCCCCGCCAGTGCTGTTGCTAACTTCAAATCAGGCGCAGTCGTGGTTGACATGAACGCCGATGTAGGAGGCAACTGTGAAAACACCGTACAGGGCGAAGTCATTACCACGGAGAACGGCGTCATCATCGTCGGAACTTCCAACCTGCCTGGCACCCTTGCCAACACAGCCTCAATGTTGTATTCCAACAACTTGACAACCTTCTACACCTCACTTGTCGACAAAGAGTCGGGAGCCGTCGTGATTTCAGAAGAAGACGATATTCTGGTAGGTGCTCCGGAAGGTTCTGACTTTTATGTCAGCGGCATGGGCGGTGTGCTCATCTGCAAAGACGGCACCATCCATCCAAAGCAAACTCGCCTTGCGGGGGTGGTTGAATGATTACAGAAACCTCACTTATTGCCAACTTGACACTGTTTATGCTCGCTATTTTCCTTGGTTTTGAACTCATCACCAAGGTGCCAGCCACCCTCCACACGCCGCTCATGAGCGGTGCGAACGCCATTTCCGGCATCAGCGTCGTCGGAGCACTCCTCGGCGCAAACGTCGCCTACGAGGGCGGACAGACAGCCGTCTCGGGAATACTGGCCTTCGTAGCTTTGGTCCTGGCCATGATCAACGTCGTTGGCGGTTTCGCCGTCACCAATCGTATGCTGAACATGATTGCAGGCAAGAACAGGAGGGCTTGAGATGGAAGAATGGATTCCTTTAGGATACTTGCTCTCAGCAGCCCTCTTCATCTTCGGATTGAAGAAACTCGGTCATCCACGAACGGCGCCCCTCGGTAACCAATACGGTGCGATGGGCATGCTGGTGGCTGTCATCACGACCGTGGTCGATATGCAACTCTCAACGGGTGGTATGAATTGGGAACTCATCATAGCAGGTCTCGTGGTTGGCTCCATCATTGGTATCATCATGGCCGTGAAGGTTGAGATGACGGGGATGCCAGAACTGGTTGCGCTCTTCAACGGGTTTGGCGGCGCAGCCTCTGCGCTTGTGGCTCTCTCAGAGACGTGGAAATACATCGAAGACCCTACACTTACCCTGCCTACCGGCTTGACGCTTCAAGTCATTGTCGTCGCAGCTGGATTGTCCGCTCTCGTGGGTTGGATGACCTTGACCGGTTCACTACTTGCCATGTTCAAACTCAAGGGCGGTGTTGAAATCCTAGGTAAGTGGTTCAGCACACCAACATGGGGGCCTTCTTGGCTCAACCCTGTCAAAGTTCTGCTCACCATCAGCGTGTTGGCCCTGATTGTCATGTCCATCAACGACCCAACCAACACGGACTACCTCTGGGCCATCATCGGCATCTCCTGCCTGCTCGGCATTGTACTCGTTCTCCCCATCGGTGGAGCGGACATGCCCGTTGTCGTTTCGTTGCTCAACTCCCTATCGGGAATTGCTGCTGCGTTTACGGGCTTCATCATCAGCAACCCCGTCCTCATTGTTGCCGGTTCACTCGTGGGTGCATCCGGCCTCATTCTGACCTTCATCATGTGCAAGGCCATGAACCGGACCTTGCCTGATGTTTTGTTCAAGTCATTTGGCGGAAGCACAAAGGAAACGGTAACTCGAACCAAGGTCGGATCCGACCCAGACGAGGTGGCCATGATGGTGGATGGTGCACAGAAAGTGATCATCGTCCCCGGTTACGGCATGGCCGTTTCCCAATGTCAACACCAAGTCAAGGAGTTTGGAGACCTCCTCGAAGAGAAATTCGATACAGAAGTCAAGTACGCCATTCACCCGGTGGCTGGCCGAATGCCAGGACACATGAACGTCCTTCTCGCAGAAGCCAACGTTCCATACGAGAAGCTCATTGAAATGGATGAAATCAACCCAGAATTCCCAGAATGCGATGTAGCCGTGGTCATTGGAGCCAACGACACCTGCAATCCAGCCGCACGAAGTGGGGAAGGTCCACTTGCCGGCATGCCCATTATCGACGCCGACCAAGCTCGAACGGTCGTCATCATCAAGCGCTCGCTATCTGTGGGATACGCTGGTGTTGACAACGACCTGTTTTACGAGGACAAGACCATGATGCTCTTTGGCGACGGTAAGGCCATGATGACCGGTTTGAACAACGCCATCAAGGAAATCTGATGGGGCTCAACAAACACGAAGTTGAAGCAACATTCAAAGAGCGGGGCCAAGTGGAAAAAAACGGGTGAGTTCATGCGACGCAACTTCCGTAACTTTTCGTTGATGGTAGTTCTCTCTTTGATGCTGGTCGCTCCCGTTTTGGGAAACCCCAACGGCCCCCCTTGGGACAACGGCGGTAATCTTGTCATCGAAACGGGATGCACTTGCCACGGTGGCGGAGCGCCATCCACCGAAGTGGTGGTCTCTGTTGCCGGTGTTCCACGGGCTTACAACGTGAGCGAAACCTACGAATTCGTCATCAGCCTCCAACACGCATCCAACGACGGTGGAGGATTCCTGTTTTGGGATGGGGACATCGGTACGTTGATCGCCGGTGAAGGAAGTCAAACCGTTGCGGACAAACCAGGAGCTCTTTCTCAATCCGAACCCGGAAACGACTGGGTTGTCCAATGGACGGCCCCTTCTGAAGATGCAGGCCCTGCAAACTTCCAACTCGTTGGCAACGCCGTCAACGGCAATGGAAATTTCGATGAAGGCGACAAATGGAACATCCTAACGTTCACCGTCAGTGCACCCGGCGCTACAGAAATTGCTACGGAGGAAGATGTTTCTCTGCGAACCATCAGCGTTGGCGACTACGATTCGTTGTTCGTCGCTGAAGAGGACCCTGAGGCGGTTGAAGCAGAACGTCAAGAGGGCATTGCCCACGACTTCTTCACGAATGGTAACCTGTATTACTGGACCACCTTGTCCTTGATCATCGTCGCTGCCGTCATCCAGGGAGAATTTTACGAGCGTCGATTTGGAGGTGGACCAACACATCTTGACAAGAGCCTTGCTGTTCCTCAAGGTCTGCGACGTGGTGTGCTCGCTGCAGGTTTGGCCGTTCTGTTCGCCTATCTGGTCGACAGTGGACAACCATGGGGCTATGCCCTTGTAGCAGGTATGCTTACTCTATGGGCCATTTACGGCGTCTATCGCACCATCGCTCAAGCCCGTGCTCCTAAGCAGTACACCGATTTAGTCTGAGTGAAGGCGCATGTCGGTTCTCCTGGAACACGACCGTCAACGAACCGTTCAATCCCACTTGGATGAACTCACATGGCGCACAACGCTGGTCTTTGCAACAATCGCAACGCTCACGTTGGTGTGGTCCGTTTATGTTGATGATGTCCTTGACATCGTCCTCACGGCTCTGAAACCGTGTGTAGGTGATTGCCTGAATGTCTACGACCCTGCTCAATGGAGTGCCGTTCGGTGGTTAACCTGTCTGATGTTGGCGATTTTCTCCTGCATACCCTTGATTTTGTTTCAGATACTTCAATTCTCCAAACCCGGTTTACTTCCATCTGAATTACGTGCTCTCAAGAGATGGCTCGGATTGACGACCGTTCTTCTTGTCGGTGGGGCCTTTGCCCTCGTTCAGGAAGGTTTGCCACGCCTCTATCAACTCGGATACGAGCAGCATCTGCAAGCAGGCCTGTCTGCCCAGTACAGTGCTGTTGACATGCTGATGGTAGCGTCCTATTGCATCTGGGCCTTCTTTGTTGTTGTCGCAACATGGAACGCCATTGCGATGATGGGTTTGTTCGGTGTTCTGAACATACAGACGGCCGATTACTGGCGACTTCGACTGTACGGTATCGGCAGCTTGCTGCTTATCTTGAGTATACCGGACCACGCCGCCTCGATGCTCTTGCCCCTTCTCGCCACCTATTGGACGAGCAGTGAAATTCTAGGGCAGCGTTGGTTTCATGCTACCGTCGCTGTCCATGGCGAGGCGGTCGTACGATTGGATGGAGAAGGCAGACGACGACGGGTCACGCTAGCGGATTGTTCTTGTGAAGGTGCGAACAGCCATTACGGTCATGCCCATGTTGAAGGATGTTCAACCGTCAAAGTGGACAGTATTTGTACGGATCCAACCAGCAGAACCATCCTTTTCGAACACGCCTTGCAATCAGGGTTGACCGATGTTGTCATCACAGGTTGTGATGGGCGCCCATGTCCGACATTATTCCATCAAAACATGAAGGAACTCAACGTGCAAGTGCACGGATTGGACCTCATGGGAATTCAAAATCGTCGTGTGCTCACGCCACATCCCCACTTGGATGTCCAGTGTGCCTTTTCTGGGATACAGTCGCTGTTTTCACCTCCAGTTCAAGAAAGAATGCTGTCCGAGTTGGTTGAAGAAAAAGCATGGCTGCAAGGAGG
This sequence comes from Verrucomicrobiales bacterium, assembly GCA_002689105.1. Taxonomy (GTDB): domain Archaea; phylum Thermoplasmatota; class Poseidoniia; order Poseidoniales; family Poseidoniaceae; genus Poseidonia. The sequence goes on from NZEQ01000052.1 coordinate 33,132, forward strand.
TGTTCATTTTCTATCGAATGATGAGATGAACTGGGGCGTGTACCATGCTTCACAAGATATTGTCGTCCCTTCATGCCGAACCGTCGGGTTGTGAACAAACCCAATCAAACATCAACATGAACAGCCAAGGTTCAAACGGAGATGCGAGGAGACGAAAACATGAAGCGGGTGCTGGCGGGTCTCATCGCCCTTGTCTTTTTGACATCCGCATCGTGGGCATTTCTGAACGAAGCCGTCGTTGAGGACTGGCTCATCGGGCAACTCGTGGTCGAAGACGATGAAGAGACGGTGTTGGTTCCGCTTCAAGACGATGAGAGATGGTTGGTGGTCGTTGTCGACTTTGATGAATCACAGGCCACCAGTGGCTGGGGGCCTGACGAAGCAGAGAACCTGTTGGGACAAGCGGTTGTACCCTACATTGAACAGTTATCTGGAAACGTTTCAACGCTTGACATCACACTTCACCCTACGGTGGTGCGTGCATCGAAATCACTGCAGGATTACGGACGAGACGAAAATGGAAAAGACACCGGTTCTGACGGAACTTTTCTTCCCGCACAATTGGCAGAAGAAGCCGTTTCAAGCCTGCGAAATGAAGTAAACTGGTCGAAGTTTGACCTCAACGATGACAATTTGATTGATCGATTCCTTGTCTTGCATACCACCAAAGGTCAGGAAGAAAATCCGGGAATTGAAAATCGTATATGGAGTCACTTCACGGAATTCGAATCCCCTCTTTCTCTACCGGATGGCTTGGCCATTGAGCACTACACCATGGCCAGTTTGCAAACAGGTTCGAGTGGCGTAGGCACCATGATCCACGAAATGCTCCATCAAATGGGAGCCGTCGACTTGTACCCTGTCCACGATCAAGTTGGTTTTCAATCTTGGAAAGGACCCGGTGATTGGGACATTATGGCGAGCGGTAACTGGAACGGCGGTGGACGTTGGCCCGCCATGCCTACGGGCGCCAATATGGAATTGATTCGCCCTGAACGAATCGAAACCCTTGAACTTTCATGGCCAAGNACGGCAGCCTCACCTTGTATTGGNCCAAGCGTCCTCATGGACGGCGTCACAGAGTCCGGTAAAATTTTGAAAATTCCATTGAATCCGGATGAATCCGTGTTCATTGAACATCGCAAAGATTCAGGCTTTGACAGTCGCCTACCAGGCCATGGTCTACTCGTGAGCCATCACGACCTGAGCGTAGGTGATTTCGAACGCAATGAGGTAAACACCAACCCCAACAAACCTTGGTTGAAAGTTGTCGAAGCCGACATGCAAGATGATTTGGTCAGCGGTGCGAACCAAGGAGAACAAAGCGATGTCTTCATCAACGGCACGTCCTTTGGGGGACAAGGTGTTGAAATCCGCACACACGATGGCTTGCTCGTTCCGTGGACGGCTACGGTTTCGGGTGAAGACAACCTCACCGTTTCGTTTTCTGCCGTGGATTGTACGCCACCGTTTCAAATGGATTTACCAGACCACGGGGCAACGTTGCTTTCCGATCAACAGCTCGACATTGTATTGGATGGAGAAACGGACAACTGCACCAGTAACTTGACGGCGTCTGACGGGCGAGGGGTAGCTCTTGTGCAGGACCAACTCGGCCAACGATTGGAGTTTTCTCGCCAAGCGACGCCAAACTCCTTCCTCACCGTTGAAGGGTCCATCATCTGTGCTGGCCATGCTATAGATCTCAACTATCCGGTTTCCATCATGAACAGAATTCCCCTTGAATCCACGTTTGAAAATACGGTTCATCCTACAAGCAACACCGTTCTTGAAGTACCGCTGAATTCAATCGGGAACGGTGAACAGCGCCTCAGCGTAGTCCTTGATGGACCACTTTCACGCGTCGCCACCGGTGAAAGCAACGTTGTGTTGACCAACGATTCCATCTACCAGTTGAAGATTGAACCAAACGGTCTCCTCACCGAGAACATGTTGGTCTATGGAACATTGGAATTGACCACTGAAGAAGGAATGTCTTGGTCAATTGACATCACATTGGAGGCCACCAGCCTTGAGGAACGGTGGTGGAGCGCGTGGACCGAACCGGGACGAATCATCGGGTTGATGCTAACCATCATCGGGATTTCAGCCCTCACCTCTGCCCTACCATCACGAACCACATCAGAAAATGAACCATCAACTGAGCAGCAACCTCAAGAAATTCAGCAAGAAGCAACGCCGATGGAAACAGATGCCTGGGGGCGCCCCATTGACGAATCAGACTCATCCTGAGCGTTGGATGTTCAAGAATGTGTGAGTATCAGCATGATGAAGAGCACAAATCCAACGCTTATTCACGCCTTCAGCCAATCGAACAGCCAAACAAACTTCTTCCCAGTTTTCCGGAGCATCCTGTTGGGGTTGCACCAACCAAGGAGCGTGTGCCACCTCAATCCCCTCTTCGTAGGCTCGCCAACGACAGCCATACTTGAATCCAGGACGGAGCAAGAGGCCCGCGGATAGGAGTTCGGCATACAGGGCATCTTCTGGTTGTACATCCCCCGTGAGTGCTCTGAATTCTTCCCCGCGAAGGTAGCGACCTGAAAAGTGAGGGAGACCAAGTGCAGGGAGTGGCCAAGCACCATCATGAGCAACAAAATACCCACCTTCCACCGGTGTGGCATGGAGACATGATGCCATCAATGCATCATGCAATTCAAGACTCAAATTCTCCTTCAAGTCATGTGAGCCATGGGGTTTGGTTTTCGACAGATGGTAGATGGTGGTGTCAAATTCTTCGTCAATCACGCACAATTCAGCGACGTGTCCACACGTCAGAACATCCTCTACCCATTGGTCCAGTTCATGCCAATCGAGGTGGTCGTGTGTGCGTTGTAATCGAACTTGGCTAAAACCCCCATGTGACGACCATGCTTCGTGGCGCTCCCATCGAATCGCCCATGTCCTCTCTGGCAAGGAAGGGAAACGTTCCTGAAGATGGACCACGGGAACAACCCGTTCACCTCCATTCCGCAGTACATCGAGTGCAATGATCCGTTTGGCGACGTTCTCGTTTTCCGTCAGTTGATTCTCAAACCAAACAGGACCTTCAGGTAATGGGACATGGCGGTACCAATGACAAAACATGACCTCCTCAGGAGTGAGGAGAATCCCCCCCTTGACTCGTTTCCCAAGTGCACTTTTTTCATGCAAACGATGAGCGAGGGGTTCTGCAATAAACCACAACCCGTCTTTTGGGATTGGCGGCTCAAGTGGTTGGCCCGGGGGCGCATTTGAGGTCCGGGGCTCACCGATGGGACGGGAGGTTCGAGCACGAGGCGTGTATTTTCGCTCCCGACCTGCCATGATTTCTCCACTCATCCTGCGCTTTTGATACCGTCGCTTGAAACCGATTGTCCTATGTGCTACCTCCCCAAGGAAGACAACATGGTGGATGGCTATTTGGGCACCCTCACCACCGAGGAGCGGACGCTTTTGCATCTTCTCAACCAGCAATTGCCCAGTGGAGGGTGGGAGGCTCCAGCGATCTTGACGCAGGCAGGCATCTCTGCAGCAGTCCATGTTCAGCGCAAACACATACCCCGGACGCTCAAGCGAATGGAGTCCAATGGATTGCTCAATGTCGCACAACGACACATCCCCGGAGGAAAGCAACGGAAACGCGTATACACGCTGACCGAAACTGGACGAGAGACGGCTGAATCGCTACGAGACCGCATCCTCGCAGAACAGGTGAACCACAACGATTCGTCGGTTCCCCTTCGAAACCTTTGGACATCGCCTCAGCCCGTGCTCGAACTCCTCACCCATCTTGATGAAGGGATGAACTATCACGATGCTGCTTTGGTCTCTCCCGTTTCGAATCCGGAAGGTATGGCCTCCATTGATGCACAATACGGAGAGAAACTTGTACAACGGATGTTTGCTCGTGCATGGGAAGACGGAAAAATCACCAAAGATGAACAATCCTTGCTCAGTGAAGTGGTGGAATTCCTTGGAATGCACCCTGAGCGAGTTCGCAGGTTATCGAATGAAGCGAGGAAGTCTCTCAAGATTCCACCTCCAGAAGAGGTGTACTACGATATGATTCTCCAAGCCCTCGACGATGGAGAAATCGTTCAGGAAGAAATCGATTTGTTGAATACGTTTCGAATCCATTTCGGCATTGACCAATTCACCCACAATTCGCTCTTGGAGAAAGCACGCAACAGCCCGGTGGTCTCCGAACAATACCACACCTACGCTGCAGCCGTACGAACGGCCATGCAAGATCAAATCATTACGGTGGACGAACACGCCATTCTACGAACACTTCGTGGAACATTGGGTATTTCCGAAGCCGAACACGAACAAATCATGAACGATTTGAAGAATACAGAACAGAGGTGAAGCCCATGGGAATGACCGACGAAGAAGCAATGTTGCACGATACACTTTCTGAACTGAAGCGACACCTCAGGTCAAATGAATCTTCAAAAATCGTGTTGATTGGAGATGTCATGATGGATTGCTACATCCACGGATATGCCAACAACTTGAATTCGAGAGCCCCTGTTCCCGTCTTGAGAGAAACCTCGAGGGAAGAAGATGTGGGCGCTGCTGCTCACGTTGCTCGAGGACTCCGCTCAATGGGGCTCAACAGCCACCTGTTTGGCGTCGTGGGGGATGATGTCGCAGGATTGAGTATCATTGAATCCCTGGAGGGAGAAGGCGTTACAACCCACGGCATCGCCATCGTCGAGGACCGAATAACCACGGTGAAGACCCGTATGCTGGCATCACGAGAGAGCCTGATTCGAGACGAACAACTCCTGCTTCGCTGGGACATTGAAGAAGACAACCCGGTGCCGCTCGAGGCATCTGAATCACTCTACGAACAGGCGATTCAGGATTTGGAGGGTGCCGCGGCACTCATTGCTTCTGACTACGGCCAAGGTGTGATCACGGACAAGGGTTCAGAACGGTTGTTCGCTGCCGCAAAGAAACACAAGATCCCCGTTATCGCTGACCCGAAACTGACAGGATTGCACCGAACAGAAGGGGTGGATTGGATTTTGTTCCAATCCCAAGGATTGGAATTGATGCGACGACGATTGGGTGCCAGCACCGGAGCCGAAGCCGCTGAAAAATTGCTCGTGCAGTACAACTGGAACCACCTTGTCGTGCTGTCCGGTGAAGCAGGAGTCACCATTTATTCATCCAACGAAGAAACCGTCCATGCACCTTGTGGTTTGGTGGACTTGCGACAAATGATAGGGCTGATCGATGCGGCGGCCGTCGCCATTGCATTTTCCCTTTCACGTGGTCTTGACGTGCATTCAACAGCCCTCCTTGCAAACGCAGCATGCGAATGTATCCTTGGAGCTGAACGTACCGATTCCTTCGTATTAAGTCGGGACGATTTGATTCATCGTGTTGGTGAACATGTATGGAACCTGCAGGTGTCAAAGCGCTAAGGTGAACCCATGAGTGCTTGGTTATGGCCGACCACTGCCGATATTGGCATGCGGGTGTTTGCCAAAGATTTCCCGTCCTTGTTAACCGAGGCTGGCCACGGCGTCCAAATGTACCTGATGAGCGAGGAATCAGCCCGTGGACTCAACGAGCATGTCCGCCGAACCGGCGAATGGCGAATCCGTTCGGAACATAATCCAACGGACGAACACTTCCTCTACCTTGCCTGGTTGGATGAAATCCTCTATCGTGCAGAAATCAAAAACCAGTGGTATGTCGATGCTATGGTCAAAATTGAAAACGATGAACATGGCCTGGTTGCCGTGGCTCAAGCCACTTGGGTCGACGCTGATTTGATTGAACGGGAAATCGAAATCAAGGCCGTGACAACCCACCAGTTTGAGATGGCTGAAGTGAGAGAAGGTGAAGTCATCCCCAGCCGTTGGGACGATGTGCCAGATTTCGAAGGACCTGGTTGGTACGCTGACGTCGTCTTCGATATTTGAGGTGGGAGAGCCAAGGGTGGACGTGCGCTTCGCACGGCCAAGTCCGCATGCTTCCTCCATCCCGGATCCCCACAGCACCCATGGCCCCAGGTAGGGCTGCTCCGTTCCCGGCCTGACCTAGTCCCCCGGTTATCCAATTCCCGTTCCCTTCCGGAAACGGTTCATGACACCCGAGTCATGTGGGGGCGAGACATCAACGTCCGCCTACGGGAACCATGCGACCGCTTTCGCCGCCCCAAGGCGTTCGGTCCACCATAACGACGATTTGTGATACAGGGTACGCCGAGCTCCCCACCTATCCCGTCATGAGGCCGACGCTCAGCCTATATGAAGCCAACGCAGTGGGTTATTCCTCGTCTTCGGCTGCTTCCTCGTACTTGGAAGGGCAGGACGTCTTGATGACATTTGCTTCGAAGATGTACTCTCCTTCCTCATAGAGGAGAATGCCCTCTGCATACACCGTACGATTATCATCCAACCCGTTGGAGACCATGGCGTCGGTGAACCGGATGGTCAGTGTGGAAGATGACCCCTCCAAAACGAATGTCATGGTGTTGTTGTCAATGGAACCGTCTTGGACCTCACCTCGAACAGCCACCTCTTGGTCAACATGTTCAGAGGGAGACGCCATCAGTTCGTCCACGGTTTGCGTTGGTGCGGGGGACTGAAGCAACACGGTTGCCAAAAGGCCGATGGTCAAAACGGCCCCGATGGCGAGAATCCGAGTACGTCTTGCCCACACAATGTTTCCAACCCATGCACCCTTAACAATCCTCTTTCATTCGGATGACGAACCAATGAGGTCGATGATCGAGGTATGGGGAGAAGCTTGAAGACGCTTGTGCAGGCCATTGACGACGCTTTTTGTCAGTGCTGGCCCCTCAAAAACAAATCCACTGTAGGCTTGCAAGAGGGTGGCACCGGCTGCCAATTTTTCCCATGCATCATCAGCGGATGCGATACCACCTACACCGATGATGGGCCAATCCTTGCCGGTGGCTTTTCGAACCGTGCGAATCATGTCGGTAGAGCGCTCTTTGAGCGGTTGACCGCTCATGCCTCCTTGCTGAGAAAAGACAGATTGGTCTCGCTTATGCCCGCTTTCAGGGCGTTCAACGGTGGTGTTGGAAACGACAATACCGTCTGCACCGTTGGCTTTTGCCGTTTGGGCAATGTGAATCAACTGTTCGGATGTCATATCGGGCGCCACCTTCACCAAAATGGGTTTCTTCTCATGTTCGGCCTGTGAGGAACATCGGTTGTTGACCTCATGACAAGCCACAAGGATGCTTTTCAGCCCTTCATCCCCCTGAAGTTCTCTTAGATTTGGTGTATTTGGGGATGACACGTTGATGACGAACACATCACCATAGGACCACAATCGCTCCATGGTGGTGGCATAATCCATCGGCGCCTCATCGAGGGGCGTGATTTTGGATTTGCCGAGATTAACCCAAAGAGGCACACCCGGCCGGCCGTGTTTTGAGAAGTGCTTCTCCAAAGTAGACTGAATTTTTTCACTCCCGTTGTTGTTGAAACCCATTCGGTTGACGAGGGCTTTAGCGTGCGGCGCTCGAAACATTCGCGGTTTTGGGTTACCCGTTTGCTCCAGCATGGTGATGCCCCCAATTTCAACAAAAGCCAGTCCGGTCGCCTCCCATCCAAGAAGAGCTTTGGCATTCTTATCCATACCCGCTGCCAAGCCAAATGGATGAGCGTATGTTCGACCAAACAACTCCACAGGGAGGCTTCGTTTGGGTTTGTAAAGTAATTTCAGGAGAGGTCGCGTGAATGGATTTGAGGAAAAGAGACGGAGCAAGGAAAGTGAACGACCATGGGCCTTTTCAGAATCCTGGAAACGGAGCAGAGGTCGCCCAAACCACCGATAACCTGCTCCCATGGTGGCATGGTTTCACACGCCATCCTTCAAGACTTGCCCCCAACTCGCAGGAATCATGCGAATCACAGACCCGCGTTGGCCTGCGGTTCGAGAGTTGGCACGTTCGGTGTTACGGACAGAGGACTTGGTCATCCATGGACCGCCTTGGTTGGAATCCGTGGTTCATGAAATGAACATACGACTCAGCGATGTTCAGCCCTCCAGAATCAGTTTTCCAGCATTCCAAGAAGGAGACGAAAAAAGCATCACGCTTCATAGGAAGGGCGAAGACGCCATGTTGGGAAAATGCGGCGAAGATGAACCACCTTCGGAAGTTGTGTGGCTTCCCATGGAACCCGAGGCGGGATGGGCTTCAATTTTCAGCGTCGCTACCGATCTCTTGGACGCCGGTTACCCGGGCTGCCTTGGATGCGGGGGCCCGCATACAGAAGGAGCATGGGATGAACTTGCCAGCCGGAAAAACATGGTAGAATTCTCAAATTTGTGACCATGAAATGATACATTTCATGCATGCACACGAAGGCATCCAAGGCCCAAAGGAGGGTTCAAGTATGGTCGTCTGTGCGCTTTCATCATATGTCCATCGTCATCATTGCTGAGAAACCCAGTGTTGCCGAGGACCTTGCCAATGTCCTGGGTGTTGGGAAAAAAAACGAAACACACTGGCACAGCGATGACATCATCATCACATGGGCCATTGGCCACTTGCTTGAACTAAAGTACATGGACGATTATGACGAGGCGTTCAAGAATTGGAGAAACACCATCGACCGCCTCCCATACATTCCCGATGCCTTTCAATACAAACCCAAAGGGGGCCGAGCAAAAAAGCAGCTCTCTGCCATCATGAAATTGATCAAGGACAAATCGGTCACGGAAATTGTCAACGCTTGCGACGCTGCACGGGAGGGTGAACTCATCTTCCGTACGATTTTGGAGCATTCCAAAGTCAAGACCCCAACTTCACGTATGTGGATGCAGTCAATGACCTATGATGCCATGCTTGCCGCCTTTGAACAACGTGAATCAGGTGAGAGCTACCAAGCCCTCAGCGATGCCGCTTACTCTCGCTCAAGAGCCGATTGGATCATCGGTATGAACGGTTCTCGCGTGGCCACCCGACTGCCGCAAAACAGAGACCGTTCTGCCAACTCTCTTGGAAGGGTACAAACCGCCACACTTGCTCTTGTGGTTGACCATGAACTCGAAGTCTTGTCCCATGTTCCTGTTCCTTATTGGCAACTCAACGCCACCTTCTCAGCAGGAGAGGCCACTTGGACGGCTCGTTGGGAAAGAACCGGCCATAAAGATGACCCAGAACGCCCGGAATTCAAAGCCCATCGCATCATTGAGAAGAGTGAAAAAGAGGCCATTGAAGCTATTTTGGCCGAGTCTGGGAATTTCTCTGCTCAAGAAAATGAGCGAACGAAAAAAGAACAACCACCGCTCAATTTTGATTTGACCACTCTCCAAAAAAGGGCCAACAGTTTGTGGTCGTGGTCAGCAAAACGAACGTTGGGCGTTGCTCAAGACCTCTATGATAAATTCAAGTTGACGACCTACCCTCGAACAGACTCAAAATATCTACCAGAGGACATGCACGAAACCGTTGCAAAAACACTGGACAATCTTAGCCAACAATCAGATTTCACTGAACATGTGAAGCGACTTCAGGCCGATGGCTTATCCAACGCCAAGCGGAATTTCAACAGCTCCAAAGTATCCGACCACTACGCCATCGTCCCAACAGGACAAACACCACCGACCAATTTTGGAGGAGATCATGCCAAACTGTACGACATGATTGTTCGGAATTTCCTCGCCTCATGGCACCCCGTGGCTGAGTGGACGGTCACCAAGCGAATCACCACAAAGTCAGGGCATCAATTCATCAAAGAGGTGGAGCAATTGGCCACGGCCGGATGGCGAGCCGTCGTTCCTAAGAAAGACAAAGTCCCCGAGGGCTGGGGTCAACTCCCCTCCAATCCTTGCGATGCATCTTTGACGTCCCACGAATTCTCAGAAGAGAAAAGTAAACCCAAAAACCGACTCAAGGAAGCCAGCCTCCTGCAGTTGATGGAGCATGCTGGAAAGCACATTGAGGACGACGAACTCGCTGAAGCGATGAAAGAGAAGGGGCTTGGAACGCCTGCAACTCGAGCAGATACCATCGAAAAACTCCTGAGCAGGAATTACATTCGCCGTTCAAGAAATGGAACGATCAGTGCCTCAGCCCACGGTATTCGAATGATCGATGTCCTCCGGAGAATACCGGTTGAATGGATCACCTCTCCTGAACTCACGGGAGACATGGAAGCCTCCCTCTTGGCGGTGCAACGGGGTGAAGAGCCGATGGACGTCTACATGACAAAAATCATCCAACAAACCCAGTCCATGGTCGAACGTATACGTGACCACGATCGAAATACACTCTATCTCGAGGAACCAAGCCTCGGTTCATGTCCTGCCTGTGGCGGGGAAGTGAAAGAAAACACCTTGGCTTACCAATGTGAGCACAATGAAGGGCGAGACAAAGGATGTGCCTTCGTGTTTTGGAAAGACACCTCCGGACGTTGGTTCGACCGAACGACAGCCTCCAGATTGCTCAAGAACGGGTCGCTTGATGACCTTCACGGATTCTTTTCCCAAGCCGGAGAAGGTTATGACACCTCGATCGTTTTGGCCAAGGATGGGAAAGTCGCCACCAAAGGAGGTGCAGGCGGTGGTGCCACAGAAGACGACGAACGGCTGTGCGCTTGCCCGATATGTGAACACGGTTCTATTCGAATCACGACATCTGCCTACAACTGCGACAATCCCGATTGTAAATTTAGAGGCATGCAGAACGTGATGTGCAAGCGACCCATTACACCCGAAGAAGCCAAACCCATCTTCACCGAAGGGAAGTCCAAACTTCTGGAGGATTTCACCTCCCGAAGAAACCGCCCGTTCAATGCGTTCTTGATGTTGGACAAAAACAGGGTCTCTTTCGATTTCCCACCTCGGGCAGCAGCGGCTGATGCCAAAAAATTCCCTGTTGTTCCAGGCGTGGTGGCCGTGTGTCCAAAGACCAAAGCCAATATCATCGAAACCGAAACCCACTACACGGCTGAAGATTCTTCAGCGAACTGCAAGATTCACATCGAACGTTGTATTTCCAAACGAGACATCACACGTGAAGAAGCGAAAACCCTCATCGAAACCGGTTCAATCGGACCGTTTGATGATTTTGTCTCAAAGAAAACCAACAATCCGTTTTCGGCCCAACTCTACCTGAAAAAGAACCAGTCCATCGGCTATAAATTCGCTAAACGTTGACCACAGGACTTCGTTCAAAGGAAGGTTGAAACAATACCTTCCACAGGCAAAAGCATGGACCCCCATGACTACGATGTCATCATCGTCGGCGCAGGGCCCGTTGGTGGCCGGGCTTCCACGCTCCTCAGCCAAGAGGGGTTGAAGG
>NZEQ01000084.1 GCA_002689105.1 Verrucomicrobiales bacterium
ACGCAACTGAGGATTTCCTCGGGCCCGTGGGTTAGCTTGGCCTATACTTGGCGGCTGGGGGCCGTCAGACCCCGGTTCAAATCCGGGCGGGCCCACCACCTTCCTTGCGTTGTGTGAACACTTCTCAGCCACGGAGCCTTGGGATTGATATGGCGCCACCGCAACGCCAGTTCATGCGACAAGGTCGTGCACTGAGCATGGTGACGCTTCTCCTGACGGTTCTCCTTCTCCCGATGGTGAGTGGAGCGGACAGTACCGTATCGACCAACACCACCTGGTCGGGAAACATGGTCCTTACCGGTAATGTTACCGTTGCTAACGGCGTGACGCTGACCGTTTCCCCCGGAACCAGCATCGACGCCAAATCCTACGCCATCGTTGTCGAAGGGACATTGGTCGCCGATCAGGCTTCGTTTTACTCTTCCATTGTTCCGGCAACACAGGGGTCTCACGGTCAAGGGCTATGGCCTGGCCTTGTGATCGAATCAGGCGGCCAAGCCAATTTGACCGAAGTTACCGTGGCCAATGCTTCTGCTGGTGTTCTGGTTCGTGGTGCATTCAACGGTTCAGACGTGGTGTTCAACGACGCTTATCGTGGCCTTTCGGTGATGGGCGGTCATGCCGTCGTCACTGGTTTTGAAGCAAATAGAATGGATTACGAAGCGCTGTATGTTGAAAGCGGTTCGCTTGATTTGAACAACGGAACGGCCACAGAGGTGGCGGTTGGCCTCGCCAATTATGCCACGGCAAACCTGGTGGAATACACCGTTAATGAGGCGGGCGTTGGGGTCCAATCCTACGGTGGAACACTCGACCTTAACGGCCTTGGTGTTTACAATGCAAGTGTTGGATTTGCTACCGCATCAGGGGCTTCGTCCTCGGTTCAGACATTCATGGGCAACGGTCTCGCGTTGGCCATTGACGCTGGCGATGCCGATGATTTTGAAATCCACTTTGCACGCTTACAAGGCGAACGAATGGTGCTTGGCCAGAGCGTTTCTTCATTGCACTTCGATGATGTTGAATTTGTGTCTACGTCCTCTACGGAGATGCGGCCGGTGTTTGATGTCAGCTGTGACGGCTTTTGCAAGTTGGAAAACAGCCTCATTGAGGGCGAGCCTCGCCTTGGAGCCTCCTGGTCGGGCATCGGAACATCACAGATGACGAACGTGTCCATTTTTGCTGCTGAGCAAGCGGTTGAAGCGACGGGCAGTGGCCATGCGGAATGGACAAACCTGACCGTGAACGCCTCTCAAACCGGCGTATCGGTTCAAACACCGACGAGTACGCTGTCAAACATCGTGGTTGAGCTGACATCAGCCGACGGCGTTGGCGTGGACGTTCTTGGCGGTGTGCACGATTGGGGGACCGTCACCGTGGAGAAATCCTTCCTTTCAACCGACACGACCTCCATCGGATTGAAGGCGTGGTACAGCGACCTTTCCATCGGTCATTTCACCTCGCGAAACACCTCGACCGGCATGATGTTGGAAGACAGTTCGGCGTTGGCCCAAACCGTTGAAAACAACATTGGAAGCCTCGTCGGCGTCCATCTTATCGATTCCACTTACCGTGGCTCGGACCTCACCACCATCGCACAGGACGAAGGCGTACTGATGGAAGGGGAAGCCGACCTCCACCTTTCGTCCTGGACGGCCCAACTTCACGATACACCTCTGATGATGTCCACGGGGAGCACCGCCATCGTGCGTGGGTTCAACCCGTTGAACACCGCCCCCACCTCTGCTGATGCGCTTGGCGACGGCACGCTGTATTACGGCTCAACCTACAATCCAACCATCAGCACATCCACCTCCTATCGTTTGATTGAAACGGACGTCACTTTCACGGATTTGGCTGCTCAGCCCGTTGAGGCCCACGTTGTCGTTCACGGTTTTGCCTTGATGAGCAACAGCAACGGGGCCCTCACCGTCCCGCTTGTGAACAGTGGCTCGGTGGTCGATGCTACCCTGCAGGGTGCAGGTGTCCGCGTGACCCTTTACGGTGGCCAGACCGGCCAATCCGTTCAAGTTCCCGTGATTCCACAAGGAGACTGGACCATTTCTTCTGGACAAGACGTCGTCCTCGGCCCTCGACCCGACGGTCAACCACACCAACTTTCAGGTGATTTGACGGTCGCCAACAACGGTGCTTTGACCTTGGTTTCTACGGATGTGACGTTGGCTCCAGGACAGACAATTACCGTGGAAGGTACGGGCCAACTCATCGGAGAAGACGCCACCATCACGGCCGACGCCCTTCAAGCCAGTGGCCAGAGCGTGTTGACCGGGACCGATTCCGCATCACTCACGCTCGACATGAACGTTCAATGGGGATGCTTGAGCGACCGGGAAGTGCAGCACCTCAACATCCTCGGTTCGCTGGTTGTTCAACCGGGATGCGAGATCGACATCATGGGCGGAAGCGTAGAAGGAACCATCACCGCCATGACGGGAGCCGTGTTCACCAGTTCGTCAACGCTTGACCTTGTGGTACTGGACAAAGGCGAACCGGTTGAAGGCGCCCTGATTTCCATTGAAGGAGCGGTTGCGATGACCGATGCCAACGGCGAACTATCAACCGAAACCGTCGCACGGAGCGTCACCGATGTTGGTGAAACATGGGAGGGCATCAAGACCGTCACCCTTCAACGCAACAACTTCTCTGACTTCGTCACGTGGGACACCAACCGTTCGTTGACGCACACGTTCATGGCGTCCACGGTACCCAGCGGCGAAATATCAGGCTGGCTTGTCCTTGAGCGTCAGTGGAGCCCCTACACGTTGGACCATTCTCTTGTCCTGCAAACCGCTTCCACCATGACCGTCCAAGACGGCGTTTCCCTGCGAATTTCAGAGAGCGCCACCATCACGGTGAACGGGGTGCTTGATGTCGGCGAAGCCACCCTCTCCTCCACGGGCTTTGGTGCTCGATGGGGCGGTCTTGCTCTCGGACCTTCAACGGCCGCCGTGATTGAACTCTCGGGGTCGCAACTGATTGAGTCCGCTCCAGCGTTGACCGTTTCTGGATTGGGCTCCGTCCAAGTGGACGGCGTGTTCATGGCGCGTTCTGCTAGCGACCCGTTGGTCGTGGTAGAATCCGGAAGCGCGGCCTCGTTGGTGGTTCGAAACAGCCACCTGCAGAACGGGAGCGGCTGTGCCCAAATCTACCCCTCCACCGGGTTGATCACCTTCAACAACGTGAGTTTTGCCGATTGTGAAGAACAAGCGATTTGGGCGCAACAAACCGCCTTGGATTTCTCAGCGTTAACGCTGGCGGAGGGCACGAATTGGGGCTTGGAGTTGACCGGCGTTTCAGGCTCGGTCAACGGCGTAGATGCAACCCACTTCCAAGGAACAGGCCCCATTCTCTCGTTGAACAGCATCATGTCGGATTTCTCGCTGACCGACGTGGTGGGGACGGTATCGGGTCAAGCCGGTATCGTGGGCGAGAACAACGAAGACATCACCGTTGAGCGTGTTCACCTCACGGGTGCTCCCGCCATCGATGTCGACCGAACATCCGGCCTCTTCTCCGACATCACGCTCGAGGGAGAAGGCAGCGGCACCGCCTTCATCTCTCACCACGGTCGTTCATCGGATTCACTGGTGGTGGAAAACCTCAACATAACAGGGTACAATGTCGGTGTTTCGCTTCATTCGGACCCCGGTGAAATCAGTGCCCCGTTGGTGCTGCGCAACGCTCACATCGTGGTTTCAAGCGCTTTGGCAACGGAAGAATTCCCGGTTCGCATGGAGTCTTGTTCCCTCGTTGGTGGGGTTGATGTCGCCTTCACCGAGGTGGTTTCGGTGGACGGCCAAGTCGGGACGGTCTCGGTCAGCGAGGGCGGTGAATTCTCGGCCTACCGCACGATGGTGCTCGATGCACAGCGAGCTGGGGTGCCGGTTTCGGCGACGTTTACGGTCGGTTATGGAAACGAACTTCTCGAGTCCTTCAGTATTCAAGGCACCACCGTTGATGTCGAACTTCTGTTGCGCACCATAACGGAAACAGAAGAATCAGTGGCTTCCGAGTGGGTGGTGCAGGCCGCAGTGTCCGGTTCACCGTTGGCCGAAAGAACGGTGGAATCGCCCGTGGCGGCCCCGTCTGTGCTGGTCATCACCGTTTTGGTGAACCAACCGCCTGTGGTTCAGTTGGTTGAACCCTACGCCGGTCAGCGCGTGATGGAAGGGGATTTCATCCGAGCCTCTGCTACGTTTAGCGATGACATGGACGCTGACGATAACCTGGTCATCTCTTGGCGGGTGTACGATCTAGCGGGCGTCACCGTGTCGCAAGCCGGAAACGAACCCGTGTTCAACATCACGGATTTGACGGCTGGATTCTACATCGTGGAGGTCACGGTGACCGATACTTACGGAGAACAAGCGACGGCTTCCATGGACTTCGAATACACCTTGTTGGATACCGATAACGACTGGTCTTCATCGTGTTCATCGGACACATGGTTTGACCCCAACACCGGGAAATCCTGCGGACCGAACATCTACGACCAAGACGATGATAACGACGGGTTCAGCGATGAAAAAGACGCGTTCCCCCTGGACCCTTGTGCTCAAATTGACACCGATGGCGACACCCAGCCTGATGACTTGGATTGTCCAGACGGTTTCACGAGTTGGTTGACCGAGGACATGGACGATGACGGTGATGGAACACCGGACGTGTTGGAGGGCACCGAAACCAACGATGCTGACGTAGACGTGAACGGACTGATGGTGGTCTTGGCCCTCTTTGTGGTCGTCGCCCTGCTCTTCTTTGCCCGCCTGCGCCGTGGGGGTCCGGGCGACTTAACCTCGCTTGATCAACAACACCTCTGAGGTTGAACCATGGTTGAACTCCCTTCAGCAGAACCCGTGGCTGTTGCGGCTGTTGTGGTCCTCGCCTGCATTGTGGTTTGGGACGCCTTTTGGCTGACCAAACAACGTCGAGATGTACCTGAATTAGGCCGTCTTCCTGGAGGCGGCTTTGCTTGGGCCAGCGAAGGCGTACACGAAATGGTCCGACAGTGGGGCAACCTCGGGTCCATGGCCGCCATGATGGTGCTTCCATGGGCGTTGTTGGAAGCGAGCAACACGCCGGTCATTTACGCCATCCTTTGGGATGTGTTGCTTTCCCTCCATCTCATTTCCCTGCTCATTCCAAAACGCTACGCCATCACCTCCACCCATCTGTTTGCTGATGGACAACGCTACCCTTGGGACCGTCTTCGCTTGGCGAAGCGTCAACCAAAGCGGCGCATCATGCTCCTACGCAACGGTTGGGGGCCGTTTGGTCCACTTCCTCTTGGTGGCGATTCTGAATCCCTGGGGGTTGCCCGTGAATACATCAAGGCCATGGAGCAAGCACGCCGTAGCGATGTTCTCAGCACAGAGGACGAGTGAACGGCAGCCTCATGACCCACCAACGTGAGCCCGAACCATGGAGTGGACGCGTAGCGGTGACGACCTGTTTGTGAGATTGGACCCGGGCGAAGAAATTCATGCAAGTTTGCAGGCTTTGGCTGATGAAGTTGGCTTTGATGCTGCAGCCATTACCAGCGGTATTGGCCGAACCAGAAACAGCACCTACGGCTACATGGACGACGACCACGTGTATCATCGCGTGAACCTCGAGGGTGGGTCAGAATTGGTCACGCTCCAAGGTAACCTTGCTCGTCGAGAAAGCGGGGAGGCGTTCACTCATCTTCATGCGACCTTTTCCGACGATGACCTCAAGCCTCATGCAGGGCATCTGTTTTCGGCCACCGTTCACGTCGTTGCAGAAATTCACCTTCGTCTCTTGACCGAAGCCATCATGACGCGATGCCCACTTGTGGACAGTGAATTCGTTGCTCTGAAGTTCGGTTAAGCGATTGAAAAGCGATGCTTCATAGCCTGTCGCACCCCTGTTCATACCATGGGCGAAGCGGGTTCTTTCTCCGAGGCAGATGAGGCGCGAATCGCCTCACTGGCGGAGCAAATTGCTCACCACTCGCACCTGTACTACAACCTCGCTCAATCCGAGATCAGCGATGCTGAATTCGACCGCTTGTGGGGGGAACTGAAAGCGTTGGACCCAACACATCCACAACTCAGCCGGGTGGGGGCCGACATCGCTCCAGGCAGTGTCAAGGTCGACCATCTCTTTCCCATGCGCAGTTTGGATAAAGCCACCTCGGCTGAAGAACTGAGCCACTTTGTACACACAACAACCTCTGGAGCCACCCGCTTCCTTTCTCAACCAAAATTGGACGGGTCGGCGCTTTCCCTCGAATACCGCATGGGGCGCTTGGTTCGAGCCGCCACCAGAGGCAGTGGAGAGCGGGGAGAAGACGTCACTCGAAACGCTCGAAAAATTGCCAACGTGCCCCACACGCTCCCCTTGCCCGTTGATGTGCATGTCCGAGGTGAAGTGGTCATGCCGCTTGCGGTGTTCGACGCCAAGTATCGGGAGACGTCGCCCAACCCACGCAATCTGGCAGCAGGCGCTCTTCGACAGAAGCATGCTGACGGGAAAGCTGACGCCACCGACCTGGTGTTCCAGGCCTACGACGCCCAAGTGCCCCAGGGCGAACACCGCCATCCGGACAGCCAACCCGTTCCCGACATGGACAACGATACCGACATGCTGGAGTGGATGGAAGACCAACTCGGTATTGTTCCAGCACCGTGGGAAGTTCACCACGGCAACTCTTCCTCCCATGCTTCCCAACTTTTGGACGAAGCCACCGTTGCATGGTCGGGGAAACGCAGCGGATACGCCTTCGAAATCGATGGGGTGGTGTTCAAACTCGACAATTTGGCACAACGGGACCAACTGGGCATGACGGCCCATCACCCCCGGTGGGCCTTGGCGTGGAAGTTTCCGCCCGAGGAAGCCCATTCGGTGCTGCTCGATGTGGAATGGCAAACCGGACGAACCGGCAACATCACGCCCGTCGCTCGTATAGCCCCTCAGCGGGTGGGCGGCGTCACCGTTGAGAACACCACACTGCACAACGTTGGCGAAGTGGAGCGCCTCGGCATCAACATCGGTGACAAGGTCCTCATCGTTCGCCGAGGCGACGTGATTCCCAAGATTGAGCAAGCACTCGGTCCAGCAACCCAGGACGACCTCAAAGGCCGCTTTCATGCCGATGGGGAAGCGTTCATGGGCGTTCTACCTGCGACGTCTGCCATTTCAACACCAACGGCTTGCCCTGCTTGTCAGGGTTCGGTTGAGGTGGAAGGAGCCTTCCTCAAGTGCATGAACCTCTTTTGTGAGGCGCGAACAAGCCGTTCTGTGCTTTACTGGTGCCGAGCATTGGAACTTGATGGTGTGGGTGAGAAACTCGTCGATCAACTCCTTGACGCCAACCGCATTCGTTCCTGTGCCGACCTGTATCGTCTTTCCATGGACGACCTCCTGAGTTTAGAGCGCATGGGGGAAAAGTCAGCGACGAACGTGCTTCGAGAGGTCGACAAGGCCAGAACGATGTCGCTTGGAAAGTTTCTCCACGCCCTGGGGCTACCCGGTATCGGACCGGAGTTGGCCTCTGCCATGGCTTCCTCGCTGGGCGACGCACAAGGAATGCTCTCGTGGTTGGACAACGCTCATGCTCAACCCGGTGAGGCTTCGTTCGGTCCAGAACACGACGATTCAGGGAAATCTCATGCCCACAACCAAGCCCTTCGCCAAGTGCTTGACCTTGACGGGGTTGGCGAAATCGTCGCCCTTCAATTCCGAGACGGCCTTCAGGTACGTCGAGCGCTGGTTGAGGATTTGGTGGGTCTTCTCACCATCGAGCAAGAAGTGGTCAAAACAGCCGCCGGTCCCTTCGTGGGCATGACGTTCTGTGTTACTGGAACACTTTCCGTGCCTCGGAAGGACATTCAACAACGCATCATCGATGCGGGGGGAAAAATCGTCGGCAGCGTCTCGGCCAAACTCAACGTGCTGGTCGCCGGTGAAAAAGCAGGGTCAAAGTTGACCAAAGCCACTTCC
>NZEQ01000095.1 GCA_002689105.1 Verrucomicrobiales bacterium
AAACGCTTGAAGTCCGCTTGGACCAGCGTGGCTGGTGAGCACTTCAGTTCAACGGGTCGTCGATGCCCACTTCACCCAGGGTCCACTTCAGGGTCTTCACCACACCCTCGAGTGCTTTGTGGTTGCGGGCGGCCTCCTTCATGCCGTCCTTGTCCTTCTCGGATTTGCACATCTCGTACCATTCCTTCCACTGATGCATTTTTTCAGTGGCTTGGTCAAGCATGTTTTCAATCTCTTCCCACGTGCGTTCATAGGTTCGATGGGGCGTGGAACTCATGTGATTCGAATGGTGGCCAACACCCACCCTTCATAGATGCTTTTCCTACACGCCCGCCTCGTTGGCGATTTTCTCATTCAGGTACCGCCTTCCAGCGACCAGGGTGGCGCCGTCACCAACAACGCAGGCGTCCAGCAACGTATCGTTGGGAATGATGACATCTCGCCCCACCACCGAGCCGGATACCGTAGCGCCTGATTCAACGGTGCAACCGTCCATCAGCAGCGAATCGACCACAGTCCCACCCTCGTGCACGACCGTTTCGGAACCGAGCACCGAGCGCTTGACCGACCCGTTCAATTCAGCGTTGGTGGCATGAAGCACGTCGCCAACGCTCGTGAACGAGACAGGGTACGAGAAGGGGAGGTCATCGTATCGCTGCATCAGGGTGGCTTGCGCCTTGATCAGTTCGAACGGTTGGCCCACATCGAACCAAACACCATCAATGGTTTGAGCGTACATCGGCCAGCCCAACTCCAGGAGTTTTGGGAAGAGTTGTTTGCTAAAATCGAATTTTTCTCCAACTGGAACGTGCTCGAACACCTCAGGCTCCAAGATGTACAAACCGGCGTTGATCACGTTGCTAAACGCCTCTTCCGGCGATGGTTTCTCCAAGAAGCGACGAATATAGCCCTCTCGAAGGTCACCGTCCACCTCCCCATCCGCACGACTTGATAACCCCACAATACCAAATTCTGATGGATTTTTGACTTCCCACAACGCCATGGTCACCTTGGCACCGTGCTTGCGATGAGCGGCCAACAACGAAGCGACATCAAAGGAGGCGACTGAATCTCCAGAACCCACCACGCAAGTCGTGGTGATGTGCTCTCGCAGCAGACCGACACTGCCAGCCGTCCCCATGGGTGAAGATTCCTGATTGATACGAGCCTTCAGTGAATCCGATGATGTTGCCCACGAATCAACATGCGATTGAAGTTGCTCACCTCGGTAGCCGGTCGTGACCACAATCTCTTCGATACCCGCTTCGACCATGGCGTCTTTCACGTAGTCGATGACCGGTCGCCCAAGGACCTCAACCATCGGCTTTGGACGGGTCGCCGTGAGTGGCATCAAACGTGAGCCTTGACCCCCGGCCATGATGATGCCCAGCATTGCAGGACCTCAGCGTCGTCGAATGGAGCCCATGCGTCGCATGTTCTGCTTCTTGGAGGAACCCGAACTTCGCTTCTTTTTGTTGCCACCGTCGTCCTTGCCAACACCTCCGAAGACAAGTTCCCCGTCGGAGAGTAGAGACTGGACAAGCATGTCGGCGACTTCATCGGACTCAGCCCCCGTCTTCATCTCAGCCTTCACGGACTTGTTGTGGTCGGTGATCCAAGATTCTCGCTCTTTGCGAGCCATGTTCAACTCGTCGCGAGCCTTGTTGACATCGACCATCATCTGGTCGATTTTCTCGTGAACACCGTTGGCCTTCTCGTGGAATTCAACGGATTCGTTGTGATGGCGGTCGCCTTCAGCCTTGAGGAAATTTCGGTGGTCAAGACCCTCCTTGTATTCAGCCCACTTTTCGTCGGCTCGCTTGAGCGCCTCAACGAACAAATTGTGAGCATCATCGGATTCAGCCTTGAGCGTAGCAATGGCTTCGTCAAGATTGGAAAGGTCGACGGAAACCATCTCGAATTTCGCCACCTCGGGTTCCAATTCGTCGGCTCGTCGCTTCATGCGCTTGATTTGCTCCATGGTTTCCTTTTCCTTCTTCGTGCTCGACGATGTGGTTTGGAATTTCTCCTCGAGATTGTTGATTTGATTCTTGAGGTGCGAGTATTCCGCCGTGGCTGATTTCTTTTCGCCATGTTCGCCTCGTCGCCCCTTCACTTGGGAGAAGAGGTCTCGAAGTTGCTGGTTGATGGCGTCTCGCTTGGCTTTGTGGGCGTTGCGCTCAGCGTGAATGGCATCCAACTCGGCCTTCATGAGGCTGAGCTTTTCTCGATGCTCTTTGTATTGGTCTTGAACAGCATTGCGTTTTTGGGCCATGGCTTTGCCTTGGTCTCGGAGAGAATTACGTGTTTCTCGTAGCCGACGAACCTTGGCCTCCATGTCCCGCAGTTCTGACAACTTGTCAGCATCCGGGTTCTTTTCGGCGTCCTTGGGCATCCCGCGCATGACCTCGTCCACCACCTACACCATTTCAAGGCTGTGGCTGAGGAGATTCTTGGCCTTATGAGGTGAAGCCACCAAAGAGTTCCAGAAGAAGTAAGATTCCCGCAAAAAACAGACCAAATCCTCCGAAGAGGTAAGCGATGTAGGTGCTGGTGCTTCTCAACCACTGACGGAACTCAGCGCGGACACGGACGTTGATCTGTCGACCGAGAAGCAACTCGCCATTGGTTTCCTCCAAGCGCACGGAGACTGTAGCATCTCCCGTCGTGGTGGGAATCAGTGTCTGCCATGAAACCGTACTGTCCTTGAGAAGACCCGACATCTTTCCTAAAACATCGTCGTTACCTTCTGCAGCGAGCGGAAGAGCTTCAGCAGACCACCAATACTTCTCACCGGGTTCAAGACGGTAAGTCAACGCCAAATCCTTGGGCTCAAAATTAGGTGTTTGTACACGGAAGACCACGGTTCTGGTTTTGTCTGAGAGGTTGTGAAAGAGCGTGAAGAGGTTGGCTTTGTCGGTTACGACGTTCTCCATGTCCACTTCAAAGATTAAATCCGACATCGCAGGTTTTCGTCCACTCTCAAGATCTTGCTTGAGGCGATCCACCATTCGGAAAAAGGCAGGACAACGCTGGTTGATCAGGCCGAGGAGAACGAGCCATGCCTCGAGGGTGAAGGTCTCATGGGAAAACACATGCTCCATCCCTTTCTTGGTCAGAATCTCAGCCATTTCCATCTCCAGGGTTTTTCGGTCAAGACCCGTGGCATGGCGATACAGTGTCATGAGGAATTTCTCGTGGGCAAAATGCCGGTCAATCCCTCGTTTGAAACACCCTTCCAACACCTTCGTGTATTCGTCATACTGCGAGCGAAGAAGTGGGTCCATGTGCGTTTTGATAAGGTCGCTAAACACCATGTTGAGCGTTGAGGGGTGGACCGGAGGAATGTAGGCGGGAAGCAAACCCGTCTGTTCGACCATGTTGAATGGCGTCGAACGAGTTGGCAAGTGCTGACCAAACGAAAGGAGGAGGAACGAGGCTGAAATCAACAAAAACAGATTGCCGAAAACACTGCCCACTCCGTACCAAAAGACACCAATGAGCATCATGGCCGCACAAATAGCCAGAACCAATGATTTGGTATGATGGTTCATTGATGTTTGGAGTTGGTACAACAACCCATCGTAGCCGTGCAGAGATTGGACCGAACGATGTTCACTGTTTGAGGCCTCAACGCGCTCGTGGAACGTCGAAAGAGAGATGCTTACCCGATACCTGTGAAAACTCACTGCAAGAATGTAGCCGAGCACGACGACAAAGGAAAGACTGGCCGTGAACGTGGCGAAACTCATCCCGAGGTTGGGCTCAATGTTTTCCTGCCAAAAGGTGGGAGATGACTGGGAGAAGGCCCAGGTTGAGAAATACATCAAGGCTCCAAAGGCCGGCAAGAACATGATGAGGCGGAGACCTGAACTGATGATTTGTCGGTCAATGGCGTGGACAATGGATTCTGAGAGCCTAAAGCCAAACCGCTCACCGGCCGATGATGAATGGTCTTCTTCGCCTTCCTCTTGGGAAGGGACATCTTCTGCCATGCTTCGGGATGAATTACTCTGTTCTAAAGGGTTCACACAATATCGTTCGAGATATCAACAAAAACACCCTTCATCCAGGTTTCCGAAAGTTGAGCCGTTTGACCGTTGCTCGAGAACGAATCTTTCCCGGTTCGCACGATTTGGGCCCCGACGCCAAATCCCCCTTGTTCCATGGCGGAGGTTTCCTCGGCCGGCATGAACATGGCAGTAACGGTCGCCGGTCTGTTCTCCTCGAGGTCGAGCAAAGAAATCAACGAGGAACGGGTGGACAATCTGGCTGCGATGTCGGGCGTTGGCTCCGGTATTTCTCGCCCACTCGGGTCTTTGGTATCAACCGTGATGAGACGAGAAAGCGCGACTTCCATGTCATCGTCGATGGCATGCTCAAGTCGGCAAGCGGTTTCGTGATCATTACCCTCGTAGGGTAAAATCGAGAGCAGAACTTCGGCCAGGCGGTGCCTTCGCTTCATCTTCTGTCCGTGGCTAAGTCCGATTTCGGTTAGCCGGGCCCCTTTGTAGGGAATGTATTCGAGGTAGCCCCGTGTAGCGAGGCGCTGGACCATCTCCGTCGCAGAGGCTGGACTGACATCAAGCTTCGATGCAAGGTCCCCCGTACGTACGATACCCCCGGGTTCGGCTTCGTGAAATTCATACATCATCTCGAGATATTCATCCTCAAACTCTTGAAAATGCCCAACCATCAGAAATCCCTCTACGATGCTTGCTTACCTTCGTGTGCTTTGAATATTTTCGTGCAGGCTGGACACCTGACAGAACCCTCGTAGGAGGAAGGAATACGGAGAGTCTGCGCACAATCGGGGCATGAAATCTCAATCTTTTCGCTGACCGGGGCTTTTGAAACCGGTTGAACTTCAATCTCGAGGTCGTCGTCCTCTTCCTCGGCTGGTTCTTCAGTTCGTTCGGGCTCAACCTTGAATTTATGAGCGCAATCTGGGCACCCAACCGAACCCCCATAGTCAACAGGAACCCGAAGTCTTCGATTGCATTCTGGACAAGAGACTTCTCGCTTTTCTTGCGATGTCGAGAGGGGTTTTGACGCCGTTTTCTCCTTGGTTGATTTTCCAGAAGGTTTTGTGTCTGATTCTTCTTCCTTGCGTGCACGGATACGAAGCACAAGGGCCACGCCAGCACCCAAAGCGAGTCCCCAAAACATTGCCCCTATCGGCCATTCCCCTGATGATTCAATCACTACCTCGCCCGAAACATAGGTGGTTTCAGCTGAAAGGACGGCGCCATCAACATACCATAGCGCTTGTATGGCCACGCTACTGCCCTTTGGCCAAACGACCACCACGTCCAATGTTGCGGCCGAGGCACCGTCCCAATCAGGAGAGGTGACCTTGGCAAGTCGCGTGCCGTAGGCGTCCATGAGCCAAACCTCGCCTTCCGCCTCTTGGAGAGGTCCAGTCTGTTGGAAGGTCAACCGAACGGTCGTTTCTTCACCCTCAATTGGCCGAATAGGGTCGGTTGTAGCAGAGAACTCCATCCAAAATTGGGTGTCATCGCTGGGAAGAGAGGATGTTGCAGCGAGAGGACCCGGTCCAATCAACCAGTTGAGAGGAGCGACTTGTGCGACAAGTTTGTCGGCCTCAAAATCACCAAACAAGAAGGTCAGTTCAAGTCGACCTTCCTGCAGTCGGAGATCGTTTTCTTGCAAAAAGACCGTTGAGCCACCCGATTCATATCCCACTTGCAGACGAACATCTCGTTCCTTCCCCTCGTCAAGGTCAAGGTGAAGGGTCAGGGAAAGTTCAGCATCTTCGGTACGGTTGACGTCAACAAACGCGATTTGAACGGATTGTTGTTGCTTGATGACAAAGGAAGTGGAGCCGTTATCAATACCATCGAAGACACCGTCGTCGCTCTCAAGTGTCCAAGTTAAGGAGGTTTCACCCGATGCAAGAAATTGCAGAGAAGCACTGATTTCGCCAGCCGCACCTTGGGCCATTTCAACCCACTCACCTTCTGAGGTGGATGTGCTGGTTGACAAGACTAGCCGAACGCGCCCATCGAGTTCTCCGATGTTGCGCAGTAGCATGTTGGCTTCTACGCTGTCCCCTTTGTGCCACGGCCCCCCGCTGTAGGAGGGGGTGGTCGCC
The DNA here is from genome assembly GCA_002689105.1 of Verrucomicrobiales bacterium. Classification (GTDB taxonomy): domain Archaea; phylum Thermoplasmatota; class Poseidoniia; order Poseidoniales; family Poseidoniaceae; genus Poseidonia. The sequence goes on from NZEQ01000095.1 coordinate 6,116, forward strand.
CCGGCGGATTGGAAGACTGCCGAGGGCATTTCTATGTCCAACTGAAGCGGGGTGGAAGCGGCCTCGCTCAC
>NZEQ01000082.1 GCA_002689105.1 Verrucomicrobiales bacterium
CAGAAGTTGATGATGGAACTTGATGCAATCCGGAAATGCTTCTACCATTTTTTCGTATTCACTCGCTGCAGTATCCTCATTCCAGATTTTGGTACCCATTTGGGTGCGGAGAATGGACGCTTTGAGATGCTGTGGGTTGATTTGTAAAATGAGATCACAAGTGTCAATGCTTCCCTGAACATCTCCCACCACGCGAAGAATGTTGGCTTTTCGGTGAAGAAGCAGCACCTCATCGGGAAACTGTTCCAAGCCCTCATCAACGATTTTGAGAGCGAGATTGTGGTTGGCTTGGTGAATGGTTTTGATGGCCCTGAGATCAATTCGTTGAACCTCATTTACACACAGCGATTCAAGCGATTCAAGCGATGATTTATCCGCGTGAGGTAGACAGGCGCGGAATGCTTGACGAAGGGTGCCCGAATAATCCACTGGGAATTGGGAAAGATGGTTCATTGCCGTGAGAATGATTGTAGGTTCTCCATGAGCAATGGCGGCTGCTACAAATCGCTTTGAAGCCTTCAACTCCAGAGCGCTGATTTCTAGGAGAATCTGACTGGCCTCAATCACCAAATCGGGCTGCTTTGTTCGGGAACCCAACAGGGTTAGGGCGAGGAGTGAGGATTCATCCTTCGGCTCCGATTCAAGAATACTCAACACCACGAGAATGGCTTCTTTATTCCGGCCCTTCCGAATGAGGTCCTTGCTGAGATGGCGCTTCTCTGGAATGGTGAATTCCACTGCATTAAGGTGATTCGCCTGATGGCGGACGCGCAAGTCTTCTTGATCGAACGCTTCGCATAACTCAAGCAAGAGGATGTATTCTGACGAACTAAGTGCGGATGGAATGGTCATTGAAGTGAAGTCATCCACCAGCTGCTCCGAGGGAAAATGCAGATGATTGAGATGAATGATTTGCAATTTCAGATAGAAGACCATGGAGGCCTCAGCCCAACGTTCGATGACAGGAATGAGCGCAGGGTCGCTCTCAAATGTCTCAGCAATTTTCTTTATCAAGGCTTCATCGCGTTCATCCCACGTTGTCCCGAGGATGTTTTGCTCAACCACGTCAAAGTTTTTTGAAACAGTAGCGACATGGAGAAGTCGTTTGACGAGAATCTCCTCCCTACCTCTGATGTCAATGAGTCGGTGCAGAAGAGGTACAGCTCGATGGTGATTCTCAGTGTTCATGTAAAGGCGTGAGAGGACGTCCATCGCCCATGCGTCGTTCGGGTTTTCTTTGAGCATCGCATCCAAAAACGGCTCGGCCTTTTCGTAGTCCTTGGCGTTGTAAAAACGGCGAGCCTCTTCCTTGTTTGAAGCGACCTTTTTGCGAAACGGCCACCTCATGCCGTGATGGTTCTCAATCTCGGTTATGGAGATGTTGCATCCACTTGATACGGAAAGCCGATTCCAGCACCACTCTTCACTCATCGAAGTGGTTCACATCATGCAAAGCATAGGGTTCAGGCATGACCGGTAGGGCTGCACGAATCGTAGCCTCAATCGAGTCTCGCCAGCGCTCAGGAAGCAGGTCAAAACCCGGTGGGTACACCTTGGCCCACCACGAGAGATCCTTCTCAAACAGGTGAGCCATATCGGGAAGTTCGTCCTGATGGCCCATCGTTTGCAAGGCCCAAAGAGCGTGGGTTGCGGTCGGCATGGGGCGTTTGTTGAGATAAGTCTGGATCTCGTGCGCTTTGATGTCGAAGGGACGGCCCAACGGTCCGTTTTTGTGGAAACATTTCCAACATCGTCCGCAACCTTTCACTCCGTCGCCTCGCATACAGGAATTGAGGTGTTCCAGCCAGGGTGAAGCCTTGACGACCATCAACGCACCGGCCTCGGAAATGGAAGATATAGGGAAGAGCAAGTCAAGCCCTGCTTGAGCAAATCGCTTGGTCCAGTAGGTGTAATACTGCGTTTCTTCGAACTTTCGAAACTTCCGCCCTTTCCAAAGATAGGTGTTGTCAATGGGCATACCAAACCCAATAGCGCCGAGGTTGTAATGGTCCGCAAGCAGAATGAGGTGAACTGCGCAGGCGAAGTCACTGGAGAAACCAACCGGTTTCTCGTGGTGGGTTCGAATCAGTTCATGATTGGATTCGATTTGAAGGACCTCACGCTCACCGCTGTCGTTCAAATAACCGATGAGACGTTCCGCGTTTCGATGGTCCAGCATGGAATCGAACGACCGACGATGATAGCCGAGCAGTGTGTCATCGGGCATGACCAGCGCTGCGGCCGTTGAGTCGGTGCCTGCCGAAAACGATAGGCTGACCTGCTCTCCCATAGCGCGGGTGGAGGAAAACGGCGCTCGAGTAGCAGATTCCCAGGGATAGAGCAGCGTTTCAGCAGCCAAACTGAGGAGCGATGGATGGGTTGATGAGAGGACAAAGCTTACCGGCATGTCCCAATACACGTAACCTTGAGGGTATCTGAACCACAGACGATGGCCTTCTTGGAAAAAATTGGAGGGTATGTTGTCTGGATTCCACTTCACTCTGAGTTGAGGTCCAGGTTGAGCGCCACGAAGACGTTCAAGTCGAGATTTTTTCATCGGCGTTAACATCTTTCCTGAGGAAGAAGACATTCGATGTTCACGAGCCAATGCAACATACGATTTGGAGACATTATCTTCCCATTCACTCCCAACCTGAATCAAAGCATCGTAAGCATGCTCGTTCCAATAGGAACGAACGATAACGCTTCGAGCGAGTTCTGCTTCCTTCTGCTTCCCCAACAAAAGACGAGCATGTCGGCGGGCTTGTTCGTATCGTCCGGCGTTGTAGGCGCGACGCATGAGCACCCGCCGGAACATGGTCCCACTTCATCGCTGGAACCTATCAAGTTGCTTCAATTAAAGAGAGAACGGAGGGAGTTTCCCGAAGGCTCATCAACGGGCGAGCCCAGCGCAATCCATGCCAACGCTCCTCATCACCGGTGGTGCAGGATTCATTGGTGGACATACAGCGGCGATGGCCATCCAAAACGGATGGAAGGTGCGTGTTCTTGACAACCTTTCAACCGGACTCGAAGCCAAGGCCAATGAGTTGGAACGTCTCGGTGCAGAGATCATCATCGGGGACGTCCGTGATGGCGAAATCGTGAACGCTGCGGTCAACGGGTGTGATGCGGTCGTCCACCTTGCCGCTCAAATTTCCGTCCCTCGCTCCATAGAGTCCCCCGAGGAAACCTTCGAAATCAATGTCGGTGGAACGGCCAACCTTCTCCATGCCTGTGGAATCAGCGGTGTTGCTCGCTTTGTGATGGCTTCCAGTGCCGCGGTTTACGGCACCAACGAGGCCTTTCCTCTCGATGAAGCCCATGCTGGAACCTTCCATTCTCCCTATGCGGATTCGAAATGGCAAAACGAAAGTCAGGTTTTGGAAGCGAAAAACTCTGGCTTGGAAGCGGTTGCGCTACGTTTCTTCAATGTGTATGGGACAGGGCAGCGTTCAGACGGCGCCTATGCCGCTGTGATTCCAAAATTCATTGAATTGGCCGTTCGGGGTCAGGCACCCACCGTCTTTGGAGACGGATTGCAGACACGGGATTTTGTGCATGTTGACGACGTGGCTCAAGCCTTGCTCATGCTGGCTAAAGAACCATGGCCGAGTGATTTTCAGCACGTTTACAACGTGTGCACGCAAACGGAAATCTCGCTCCTGGACCTCTTGTCGAGTATTCACAGCGTTTTGAAGGATGTCGCCCCAAATATCCCTTTGCTGCCTCCAAACCATGCTGGTGAGCGAGCGGGTGACATCGTACGTTCGGTTGGCTCAAAGGCAAGATTGGTGAGTGATACCGCATGGTCGCCGCAGGTCGAGTTTGCAGATGGCCTCCGACAACAAATTCTTGACAGCATCAAGGGTCCGTGAAGAGCATGCATGTTCTCTGGTTGACCGCACGCTCCATGGCAGACCTCTGTTCAACCACCCAACGCAACCTTGTCGGCGGTTTGCTCGGTCAAGGCCACCGCGTGACTTTCGTCAACGGAGACGAGATGTCGCCGCTGGAACACAACAACTTCACTCATGTTTCTCTTCCTACCAACGCCCGCCGAGGGTTCCAAGCCAAGACCCTTGGGAAGGCCATGGGCGTTTGGCTGTCGGACAGAGACATCGATGAGGATTCAACGGTGGCCGTGGTTGAGTGGCGGGTGGCCCGTCAGGTTGTGTCGGTGTTAGAAAGCAAGGGCATCCCATGGGCGCTGATGGACCGCAGCCCACCTGCTGATGCGGGACTGTTGAGTCGTTTGCAGTGGCGACCGTGGTCATCTGCATGGCGAAAAGCAAAGCAAGCTGATGTGGAGGGTTTCGTGGTCTCCCCTGCACACCAAGACTTTGTTACCCGAAAAACCGGGCACCAGCGGACCACAGTGCTTCAAGCCGGTGTGGATTTGGAACGGTTTAAACCCGGGGAAAAACGCTTCCCGTTCACCATGGTCTACCACGGGCGTCTCGACCGTCATCGAGGCGTCCTGGCCTGCGTGATGTTGGCGCAAAAAGCCCGACTTGAGGGAATTGAGGTCGATCTGGTACTCATCGGCGAGGGTAATCTCGAATCTGCTCTTATGGATGTGGCACAAACCTATGAATTTCTCAAGGTTCATCCCTCAATGCCGCAAGACCAACTGGCCCAACTCCTCGCAACCTGCCACCTGGGTCTCCTGCCCATGCCCAATCGTCGTGTTTGGCGGTTGGCGAGCCCGCTCAAGCGCAGCGAATATTTGGCGTCCGGACTGGCGGTGTTTGGGATTGACCATGATGGCCATGCTCTAAGGAATGTCGAGAGTGAGTGGTTTCGGTTGGTTCAGCAAGAAGACTTCCACATTGATGGATTGGACTTCATTCGAGAATTCATGAGCGGCCGGTTGCAAGTATCAGAGGGACCTCGCCTCTACGCAGAGACGAACTTGAGTTGGAATCGGTCGACCTCTTTGCTCATCGAGAAACTCAATGACCTTGTTCAAAGGGATTCATAGAGGGTTTTCCAACGTCGTTGAACCTCAGATACGCCATAGGGTTCCACCGAGGCGGCCAATGCCGTTGGTTTTGGAGGATTTTGGAGGAGCTTGGATACGGCGTCAACCCATGCCTCAATATCATTGAAGGGGGCCTTGGTAACAAGGTCAGGTAACCCCATCACGCGGTCGCTTGCGCAAACAGGCAGCCCTGCTGAAAGCGCCTCTAAAGCCACCACGGGTTGGCCTTCAAATGCAGATGGGATGAGCAATACCGAAGCCATGGCCAATAACGACATCTTCTCTTCTTCTGAAACCCAACCCTGCGCGTTAACCCATGGATGTGCTGATTGAGAAACACCGGTCATTGTTAACCGAAGTTCAGGAAAAGAAGGGCGTAAGGCTTCAGCAAGTTTGATCGCGAAGGCATGCCCCTTCACAGGGTCATTGCGTCCCAAAAGAAGCAGGTGTTGACCTTCTCGCTCAGCGATGAGGGGACGAGGCATCTGAGGTAATGGATTGTTGATCACCTCAAGCGACCCGATGATTGGGGAAAGGCGCTCATGCCAAGCCGACGATAGAACGACTCCCCGGACACCTTCATCTTTCAAGGTCGAACATACCTGTTCCTGTCGTTGCACCCCGCCTTTGGACAACCATGCATCAAATTGTCCTGAGTGCAGGTGAACGACGACGGAAACACCGTGATTTCTGACCAGACTGACAAGGCGGGATTTCCTCCGCCACGACCAATCTGCAGCCGTATGCACATGAACCACATCCGGGCGAAGCGCAGGGTCGCTGCACCGTCGCTTGAGCTCATGTCGAGCCCGCCGATAGGCGCGCCATTTCGCCCACAAACCACCGGGAGCATGCGAGGCGAGCAATTCAGCCTCCCATCCTTCTGGAGGGAACTCAGCCAGCGTATGCATGACGGTCGCCATGCCACCCGGGGTATCGCAAGGCCCCACGTGCAACACCTTGCGCATGGTCAGCGCACACCGTTCGCCACCATGAAAGGGTCGGCAAAATCATCTCAACAGGCCGTTGGAGTGGAGAGAACATAAGTGCAGAGCAGTGTCGTATCTTTGCATGGTCGTGGTGCCCGCCATCATCGAAGGGGCGGCGCTTTCCGTAGCGCTGGTGCCCTTTGTCCTTCATCGGTGGGACATGTACCGCTGGGACCGTGACCACCGACGACAGCACGTACCGAAGGGGACGAATCACAAAGAACACCTGACCGTGTTGCTCCCGGTGTGGAACGAAGAGCGTATCATAGAGAAGAAATTGGACAACCTCATTGCCCAAAAATTTCCGATGAATCTGCTTCTCATCGATTCGGCATCGACCGATGCGACCGTGGAACGCGTTGAGGCTTGGCTCGACGCCCATCCAGATGCATTTCTTGATGTTGACCTGCTTCGCATGGACACGCGTCAAGGAAAAACGCCGGCCGTCGTAAGGGCGTTGAAGCACCTCGGGCAGCACGCCGAAGGGCTCGTTTGCATGACCGATGCTGACGCCATGCTCGAACAGGGGTGCCTGCATCGCATGATGCAGTGGTTTGCCGACCCGATGGTGGGCGCCGTGGGTGCCGTGCCAAACCGGGAAGGGGCTCGCCATGACGAGAACATGCACAGGACGGCTTGGGAAGCCATGCGGTTGGCCGAATCCATGGTTGACAGCACGCCGTTCCTCGAAGGTTCGTGCATGATGTGGCGTCCTTCATGCCTGGCGATAGACGACCTCAATCCAAGCGCCAACGCCGACGATGCACAAATCGCCACCTCCATTCGATGTCGCGGTTGGAGAACCTTGACCGATCCACTCGCTCACTTCGTCGATGCCGCACCCAGCACCATCAAAGGACAGCGGCGCCAAAAAATTCGAAGGGCACAGGGATTGCAGCGCTTGCTCACGCGTCAACGAAAGCAAGCCACGGCTCGTAGTCAAGGGCTCTTTGGTCGTATTTTCCGACGGCAGCACCACTTTCACATCGTTGCGCCGCTGGCTCTGACCGTCGCCACGACCAGCGCCATTCTTCGCTGGGGTTTCATCGTGCTCTATGGATGGCCGGCAACGTTCACCCTCGCCAACAGCCTCCATCTCGGCTTCACCGTACTGGAGACGGTGTGTGCAGCGTTGTGGTGGCGCAGTCGACAGGGGAAATCCAGCGGGCCGCTTTCGCTCATCGGCCAGTGGTTCGCCAGTATGGAACTGCTTGGACGCTCACTCGTCATAACGGCCCGGGGTCGTTCCTTGCATCAGTGGGAACAACACGCCGACGTACGTGAGCGTATGTTGGATGTTGAAGTTTGAAGAAAAGGCCCCCCCGGCGGCCTTGGCCGCCGGAGGCGCGTTGTACAGGTCGGAGACCTGGAATGAGTGGCTACTCAGTGATTGAAATCACTCAGCAACGACGCCGTTGGTGGTGTCGATGGTCTTACCTTCACGGGTGTCCGTGACGGTGACGTCGATGGAACAGCTACCAGAGCAGAGCTCTTGGCCGTTCTCAACAACGGTCACACCATCACCAACGGACCAGACTTGGTCGTCGGTGTTACCAAACTCAACGAGGCTGCACACTGAGGTGCCGTCAACGCCAGGGTTGTCGCAGGTCACTGGGGCAGCGCCGTCAATGCTTAGCTTGACGGAGACAGCGGCCCAGTTGATGTCGCCGCCTTGGTCCATGGTCAACATGATCA
>NZEQ01000081.1 GCA_002689105.1 Verrucomicrobiales bacterium
CCAAGCGAGCCTGAACCTTCGCTCAACGGCCTATGGGGCGTTGATGTTGACGTGGCTCTTCCATGCGCCACCCAAAACGAACTCAACGGTGAAGAAGCTGCCATGCTTGTGGCCAACAACGTCATCGCTGTCGGTGAAGGCGCCAACATGCCCTGTACACCAGAGGCCGTGGAAGTCTTCCAGAAGGCCGGCGTGCTCTTTGCCCCAGGAAAAGCCAGCAACGCTGGTGGTGTGGCCACCTCCGGACTGGAAATGTCCCAGAACTCGCTTCGACTTTCCTGGACCCGTGAAGAGGTTGATGAGAAACTCGAGGGCATCATGGTGAACATTCACAAGAACGCCTTTGAAACGGCCAAGAAGTACAACCGTGAAGGCGACTATGTCTTCGGTGCGAATGTGGCAGGTTTCCTCAAGGTTGCTGAAGCCATGATCGCTCAAGGCGTCGTCTGATGCTCGGCTTCGTTTTCACCGTCGCCTTGGCGACCAAACAGCCCAGGCCAACGCTGCTTTAGGCGACGGAAGAGCCATCGAGAGAAGACCATCGAGGCCCCAAGAAACATGATGGACAACCACCATGGTGAGTTGTCACTTGTGGCCAAGGCGTAGGTGACGACCAAGATGCCCATGCCATAGACGGCTCGAAAGGCTGAGAACACCAACAGCGTGCGAACCATCGGGTGGTTCAACACACCAGAGGACACATCGGTCATCTGGTCCGTCCCCCGCCTCATCCGTGGAATTGGCTGAAGTATTGCTGTGTGTACCGTACGGCATCTTCGTGGGGATAACCCTGGGCGAGGAGGCTGTTGTAGTACTCCCTTGCAGGGTCAGGTTGAGCCACGGGTGCTGCAACGGGTGCGGCATAGGCTGGCTGAGCCACGGCAGCAGGCTGTGCGTTGAAATTTGGCATCGAAACCGGTGCGGCATATCCTGGCTGAACACCTGCGGCGGGGTGAGCGTTGAAATCCGGCATGCCCACGTTCGGAGGAACTTCCCAAGCCGAGTTGTCAGCCTTTGGTCGTCGACCTCTCATGAAAAGACCAACAAGTGCGAGAACGACCACGAGCCCGACGCCACCACCGATGAGCACATTGGTGGATGCGAAGAGGGCTCCGTCGCTTTCAGGTTCGAGGATCCATCGTGTTGGGTCTTCAGGGTATGCGTCAGCACCCTCTGCTGCTCGCCATTCAGGTGTTGGGTCGGAGTAGTTGTCTCCGTCGGTGTCGACGCAGCCAATGCGGTCAGCGCTTGAGTTGCCGTACGCAAGCGGGCATGCATCAGCGCCTTGTTCCAGTGTCCATTCGGCGGTGGCGTCAGAAATACCGTCGCCGTCGCTGTCTTCACAACCAAAGCGGTCAATGAACGAGGTTCCACGAACGGTTGGACAGTCGTCTGCTCGGTCCCCTGCAGGGTTGTCGCCAAAGAAATCCTTGTCTTGGTCAGCCCACTGGGTTGGGTCGGCCATGAATGCATCAGCGCCTTGTTCTGGCGTCCACGTGATGTCGGGGTCGGAGTAGCCATCGTCATCGGTGTCAACACAACCCAACCGGTCGAGTGTGGAGGTTCCAGCAATTTCCGGGCAACGGTCGGCATCGTTTCCAGAAGTGTTGTCGCCGTATCCATCACCGTCCATATCGGACCATTGGGTGGCGTCGTTCGGGAATGCATCTTGGAGGTTATACCAACCATCTCCGTCTTGGTCGGGACAACCAATCAGGCCGTTTTGCCAAGAAGTGCCCTCTTTGGTCGGACAAGCATCTTGCAGAACAACGTCCTCTCGGTATACACCCGGCCAGGATGGATTTCGGTCGTCCCAGGAGGCGTTGGCGTAGTTGTCGCCGTATCCATCCCCGTCGAAATCAGACCATTGCGTCGCATCGTCGATGAATGCATCAGCGCCGTACTCGGTGTTCCACTGACTGTCTGGGTCGGAATAACCATCCCCGTCTGTATCGAGACAGCCAAGTCGGTCGGCGGTGGATGTTCCTGCTACTGATGGGCACTCATCCGGTGTGCTACCGGCGGTGTTGTCGCCGTAACCGTCGCCATCTGCGTCCGCCCATTGGGTTGGGTCCTCGTCAAAGGCGTCATCAACATCGGCCCAACCGTCCCCATCCATGTCGGGGCAGGCGTTTTTGCCAGCCAAGGTGGAATTTCCGTATTCGGTGGGGCAGTCGTCGAAATTGTCTGACCATCCGTCACCGTCGGTGTCCAGACAACCTTCCTCTCCAAGGGTTGAGTCTCCAACCACGGTCGGGCAATCGTCTCTGGAATCTGGAACACCATCCCCGTCATCATCAGTATCTTCGTCAATATCCCGACATCCATCACCATCAACATCAGTGATTTCATCAGAAACCCAGGTCGGCCGCGGCGGTTGGTAGGTGGAACGAGGGCATTGGTCGTCGACGTTGTCAATGCCGTCGTTGTCCATGTCGTCGTCCTCGACATCGTCTTTGCAGCCGTCTCGGTCCCAGTCAGTGGAGTTTGCTGGGTCGTCAAAGTTCTGTGTCGAACCCCAATTGGCTGCACCTCCACGGGGGCAGTTATCGGGGGCGTTGTCCGTGATGCCATCGTTATCATCGTCCGGATCGCATGCATCACCCTTTGCGTCACCGTCGGTGTTTCCTTGAAGGGGGTTGACGTCATTGGGGCAGTTGTCGGATACATCCGGCACTCCATCGTTATCGCTGTCGGCCTTCATTGAGGGGTCTAGTGCCCAAACGAAGTTGTCCCAACCACCTGTGCTTGATACGCTGTTGGTTCCCTTCGTGATGGTGTTGCTTCCAGAAGGACCTGCATAGGAGCCCATCACTGCCGCAATATCACTTGAATTTACGGCGATACCCCATCCGAGTTCCAGAGCGTTGCTGGCCGTAACATCCAACCACGACCAACCGCCGGTATTGGTTAATCCACCCATGAGGGCATCAGCGTTGATGGTGGCCCAACTGCTGGTGGTGGGTGTAGCGCCCTTGGTGCCCCCCGTAAACGTGGAACTGGCGAAAAAGGTGGTAAAGATCAATTCGCCTCGAGAGGTGACTTCCATGCCACTCAAGCTATCGGCAGCATTGCTTCCTCCAATGGCGGCCCAGCGGTTGTTCGATGTTGTGCCTTCCTTGATGAAGAACAAGTCAGCGCCACCTTTGTTGGCGGTGATGGACCAACCGTTCTTCGCCATTGTACCTTCAAACGAACCACCGACATACAGGTCGCCCGCATTGTCCACGGCCATGTTGGTGAGCGATACGGCCTGATTGGGGATGCCGTAGCCGGTGATGGATTGGATGGCGCCGCTGCTTGAGAGTTTGACAACAAAGGAATCAGTGGTCCCTACCGTGGCGTAATTTTGTGTTCCAAAGAGAACATTGTTTTGCGTGACGCCAGAGACGTGAATGTTACCGTTTGGATCAACAACGACATCGGTGACCTCCTGGTTTCCGGGGCCGCTTCCCTTGACAACCCACTTGAGAGCACCGTTCGCACCGTCAAGTTTGGCGATGAAAATCTCTGGATTGGACACGTTGAAAGTGGTTCCACCAAAGTCGGTCTCTCCTGAGAAATAACCGGCCACGATGATGTCTCCTAATTGGTCAACTGCGAGGGCTTGTGGGATGCTGGAATCGCTTGATGAATTGGGAAGGGTCTGGAATCCCTTGGCCCACATCCAGTTGCCTGCTGCATCCGTTTGGGCGACGAAGGCATCAAACTGAACGGCTGAGGAAAGGGATGTTTGCCCAAAATCTACGGGGCCGTACATGTAGCCTGCTACGATGGCGTTCCCAGCATGAGAGGCCACGTCAGACATGAAGGTGACGCCACCCTGCGTGTGGTCAGCGCCCACCAGGAAATTCCATCCTCCGTTGTTGTCCAATGATGCCAAAAAGAAGTCGTTTCCATTGCTATAAGGTGAGGTTGGAACATAAGAATGAGGGCCAAAAGTCAAACTGGCTGCTGAAGAGTTTACGTCTCCTGCAACGAAGTAGCCACTGTCTGAAGCGACAATGGCTCCCGAGAATTCGTCGTGTGAAGTTGAACCGCCGCTGGCGAGAAACACCTCTGCTGAACTTGAACGAGCCGATGTGTGTTCAACAGGGTGGTGGTCCAAGACCGGTTGTTCAGCGGGCTGTTCGATGGCGAAACCCATGAGAAAGCTGGTCAAAAGCAGGGCCGTGAGCGTGGTCGCTGTCGCAACATGGTTCACTCGCATGATTCGCCGTGTTCATCAAAGGCCATCAAGCCTTTGTCCCGCTGTTTTTGAATCACTCAACGTTGCTTTCAAGCGCCATGAGATCGCTGTCGCCAGCATCAAGAACGGTGATGGTCGAGACTGAAAAGGGCTTACCACAGGCAATGCCCAGTTCTCGATTCACCATACGTGCTCGGTGGACGCTCACTTCCGGGTGAGCGGCACGAAGGTCCGTCGTGTAGTCTTCGGGGCAGTTGGCTGCCACAATGACCATCTTGGCGTTCCCGTTAGCACAGGCGTCCTTGGCTTGTCGTTGTCCAAACAACAGGTTTCCTGTTGCGATTGCGTTCTTCAATTGTCGGCTTAGGTCCATTCTTCTTCCTCCATTCTCCACATGTGTTTCTCATGGTTGGAATCTCACTCATCCGGGATGTAGTACAGAGCCACGCTGCCGGTTCCCAAGGAAATAGGCTGACCGACGATGATGTTCTCTGCCACACCGGTGAGGTAGTCTTTCTCACCGATAATACCGGCCTTGAGCAGGTGGTTGACGGTGACTTCGAACGCAGCACGAGCAAGGATGCTGTGCTTGGTTCCTGAAACACCGTGTCGACCAATGGCTCGAACTTCACCTTCAGACGTCATGACGTCAGCGACCATCAACAGGTGGCGGACGTCAACTTCGAGGCGGGCGCCGTCGAGGGTCATCTGGAGTTCGTTGACGATGGCTTGACGTGCGGCTTCGATGCCCAAGTAGTCGTAGATTTCGATGATGTTGTTGGTGTAGGTTCGGGAACGGTCAATGTTCTCAAGTTCACTGATTCGAGTGAGGTTGCTTCCAATGGTGGAAAGGTAGTACTCGCCCGTTTTGTCGTCAAGTTGCGGGTTGGCTCGCTCGATGCCTGGAATACCCTTCAGTCGCATGTCACGAATTTTCTCTTCCAGTTGGAGGAGCATCGTGTACGATGGTGGGTTCTCGGCGAGGTCAGCGAGGTCTTCTTCTGCATGAACGCCGGGGATCATGGTGAGTGTTGACGGGTTCTTTTCCTTATCAGCCTGAACGTAGAGCCGTGTTGCACGCTCAAGTTTGTCCTTGACCTCAGCAGCGGTCATGTTCTTTTGCTTGAGGTTGCCTTTGTTGAGGTTCAACACAAGACGGCGCTGGGCGACGTCGGTTTCAAGCGTAGCGATGTTCACGGTGGTGGTGACTTCAATGGCGGCAGCAAGTTTCTGTGCAGCCTTGCCATCTTGCTTTTGGTCGTCCTTCAAACGGATGGTCATCGTCGGTGTTTGTGGCACCTTGCGGGCGTCCACAATCTCAATGATACGTGGAAGACCTTGCGTGACGTTGACAGTTGCGACACCAGCATAGTGGAACGTACGCATGGTCATCTGTGTGCCTGGTTCACCGATGGACTGTGCCGTGATGATACCTGCTGCTTCGTAGGGGTCAATGCTGGCTCGTTCCAGAGCAACGATGGCTTCGTCAATGACCTTCTTGGCTTGTGGCTTGGTCAACTTCTTCTTACCACGGCTGTGGCAAGCAACGGTCAAATCAGCCAGAATACGATTGGTGAAACGACCTGATCCGGTGGCGTCCACGGCTTCCTCCAATTTCTTGTAGACCGGGTCCAACGACAACTCGTTGACCATTGACTGCATCTTACGTTCGTAATCGTACGGTTCGAGGTCAACAACGGTCTTGGCACGGGTTCGACGCTTTGAGCTTCGGCCAGAAAGGCGAACCTTGGTGACCGGCCCGGTGTTCTCGCCGTCGCCATCGCGACCCTTTTGGGTGGCGGCGATGATGGTGGCGTGAATGTTTCCAGCGGTTTCCGAGTCGGTTTCGCAGATTTTGGCGATGTCAGCTTGGGACATCACCTTGACATCGTCCCACTTACGGTCGTCGGCCAGTGCGTGAGCAAAGTTTTCTTCAATGCCCAAGTCCATGAGCTTCTTCTTGGTTGCACTCTTAACGACCATCAGTCCTCACCTCCTTCGTGTTCGGCGGCTTCTTCCCATGCGCCCATGTCTTCTTCATCGGCCTTGAATTCATAGGATTCTCGCTCCACTTCAAGTCCACCTTCTGTTCCCAAAGCAGCATCGACGATGACGTCGATGTTGAACGGGGAACCGTGGACACCACGGGAAGGGTCGATGCCGTCTTCACCGTAGCTGAACTGGATGATTCGATTGGCGGTGTTTCGCACCGAGAGCATGTCATCGTCGAAGACCTTCAGGTCGTCCATCGCGTTGATGAGACGTCGCTGCATGTATCCGGACTTTGCCGTACGAACAGCGGTGTCAACCAGCGACTCACGGCCTGAAACGGAGAGCATAAAGAACTCCGTGGGCTCAAGGCCACGCTTGAACGACGAGGCGATGAAACCACGGTCAAGAGCGCCGCGACCGCCTCGCTTGAAGTGAGGCAGGACACGATCATCGTAGCCACGCTCGAGTCGCTTACCACGAACCTTGGCTTGACCGATGGACGCTGCCATCATCGTCAAGTTGTCCATGGAACCACGAGCGCCGGAGATGGCCATGTTGACCGCAGCGTTGGTGGAACCTGACTTGTTGAGTTCGTCCTTTGCAATGTCACCGGCTTCCTGCTTTCCTTTGTCGAGCAGTTGCATGATGTCCTCCTCAAGGGTTTCACGAGGTGTTCGTCCCGGACGGGTATCGTATTTCTTACCGTCCTTTCCGAACTTTTCGAGAGCGAGGGTAACCTCGTCCTGTGCCTTGGCGTTAGCGGCATTGATGCCAGCCACAGCTTCGTCGGAGAGGTCTTCGTCATCGATACCGGTGGTGAATCCGAGCGAAGTACAGGCTGCGATGGACAATCGAGTGAATTCGTCCAAGAAGCGAGCACCTTGCTCAGAGCCATTGGTTTGGACGATGGCGTCAAGGAGACGACCATCTTCTGCACCGATGGCACGCTTGTCAAGGGTTCCGTCAACTTGTCCGTCTTTCACCATCACCATGTCGTTGGAACGGCTGCGGAATCGCAAGTGGATGTTGTTGGGGATGATGAGCGACACGATATCTTGGCCGCGGTAGGCCGGTTCGCCGTTCTCGTCTTTGACAAGTTCAGGGAGTTCGCCCGTGTAGCCGATGTTTCCAAGCATCTCGAGACCGTGTGCTTGTCGAATCAAGGTTCCCGGTCGAGACAGGAGGTAGGCACCCGAGATGTGGTCGTGGATACCACCGATGACCGCACCGCCGTAGCGAGGGGTCAGGATGTGTTCCTGGACACGCATCAAAATCTTGGCTTCGGCACGAGCCTCTTCGGATTGAATCACGTGGAGGTTCATCTCGTCTCCGTCAAAGTCAGCGTTGTACGGGGTACACACTGCCAGATTGAACCGGAAGGTGTGGCCTTCCATGACGCGAACTTCGTGAACCATCATCGACATGCGGTGAAGCGAAGGTTGTCGGTTGAAGATGGCGACGTCGCCGTCGATCAGGTGGCGTTCCACTTGCAAGCCGGGCTTGGGGTTGCCGTATCGGTCGAGGGTTGAAAGACGGTCCTCAACACCCGTTCGCTCTTCGCCCCACTCGTCAAAGGGACTGCCACAGTGTGGGCAGGCCACTTCGAGGTGTTCTGGGAACGGTTCGGGGTTGGGGTTGTCAGCCTGAGCCAACTCGTGCATCCAGCGGTAGTGGAGGATGGCTCGAGGGTCGTCCTCAGCCAACTTCTTGCCGTTTTCATCAATGCCCTGAAGGTTGTTCAAGGTGGCTGCATCGTTCACAACGTAGCTGACTTCTTCCGTTTGGTCCATGCCACTGAGTGAAATTTGCTTCTGGATGACCATGCCAGGAAGGAAGTTTGGTGCTGGTAGGCAGGAGTGAAGGTCATGACGACCCGTCGTTTCTTCGTTACATTCCGGGTTGTGACATCGGAAACCAGCGTTGATGAGGCGGCTTCGTTGGTTGATTTTCACACGGCGACCGTCGCCACGCACGATGTAGTTTACACCGGGGTGGACATCAGGTCCGCGAAGAATCATCTGACGCATTTGTTCTCGGTTTCGAGTGGTGACACGAATGGGGACCGTCAATTCCTTTGCGATCTTGACGGGGACACCCACTTCGTTCACGCTGAGGTAGGGGTCAGGTGAAATCACGGACCGAGCACAGAAGTTGACACGCTTACCGGAGAGGTTGCTTCGGAATCGTCCTTCCTTCCCCTTGAGGCGTTGCGTGAGCGTCTTGAGGGTTCGGCCAGAGCGGTGTCGTGCAGGCGGAATACCGGAGGTTTGGTTGTCAAAGTATGTGGTGATGTGGTATTGCAACAACTCCCAAAGGTCCTCAACGATGAGTTGCGGTGCACCGGAGTCTCGGTTTTCTCGCAGGCGTTGGTTGATGCGCAGGACGTCCACGAGTTTGTGAGTCAAGTCGTCTTCTGAGCGGTCGCCACTGTCAAGGGTGATGGACGGTCGAACGGTGATGGGCGGTACTGGGAGCACCTTGAGAACGACCCACTCAGGGCGGTTCTGCTTGTCCATTCCGATGAAGATGAGATGCTCAGGAGGGATACTGCTGAGCCACTCACGTACGTCGCGAGGGTTGAGTTTTCGCTCGGTGTTGTCGTGCTTTTCTTTGAACGTGGTCGGTTTGTCAAGGATGATTTTACCTTGGGATGAACCGCAGTGCATGCAGACCTTGCGCTTGGTACCCGAGGTGACCTTCTCAACTTCCTTGATGATCTTGGAGAATTCGGTCGAACCAACACCGTGCTTGGTGATGACGTCTCGGATGCGGTTGCGGTAGTAGTCTTGCTCGCTTTGCTCGGGGTTTGAGCCCGGGGAGGTCCCTGGCTCGCTGTGGAGCAAAATGTTGCTGCAGTCGTTGCACGTGGCTTTCAAAGCCGTCTTGATCAAGTTCACGAATCCAATGTGGATCACGGGCAGTTCAAGCTGAATGTGGCCGAAGTGACCGGGCGAGTCTTGGTACTGACAGTTGTCGGTAGGGCAGAGCAAACCAGGTTCGATCACACCCATGTGCGGGTCCATGAGACCTTGCTTGTAGGCGTGCCCGTCGTCCTTGTAGGTGTCAGCTGTCTTCACTTCAACAGCAGACATCTTACGGATTTCGCTCGGGTCCATCAAACCAAATCGAATCTGTGCGATTCGCTTGGGGATCATTGTGTTTTTTCGACTCATCTTCGGTCCTCCAGTTCAAGACGCATGGCCACACCTAAACTCTTCATCTCGTCTAGGAGCAGTTTGAATGCATAAGAAGTCTGCACCTTGTAGACTTCAGCACCATCGCCGTGGATGGGGCTGACGTAGGTGCCACGCTTCGGGTCATACCAAGCAATGTGGCCGGATTGTGCACAAACATACATGTCAATACCGTCGGACTCGTCCAGCAGTCGGTCTTTGATGACCATCGAAGCACCGTGGGCAATCAGACAATCACGTTCCATTTCACCGAATCGCAGACCACCTTGTCGGGCACGTCCTTCCGTTGGTTGGCGGGTCAAGATTTGAACACGGCCACGTGAGCGGGCGTGAATCTTTGAACTCACCAAGTGGTGAAGGCGTTGGTAGAAGATACATCCAACGAAGATGTCGGCGGGATAGGACTCGCCAGTTTCGCCGTTGATCATCATCTCTCGACCGCTGTGGGCCAATCCGTTTCGAACGAGACCGTCTCGGAGACTGGACTCTTTCTCGCCACGGAAAGCCGTTCCGTCAATTCGGCGGCCTTCCATAGCACCGACTTTGCCGCCGATCATTTCCAAAACGTGGGCGACCGTCATTCGGGATGGAATGGCGTGGGGGTTGATGATGAGGTCCGGGACGATACCATCCGGGGTGAACGGCATGTCTTCTTGTTCTACCAAGCGTCCGATGACACCCTTTTGTCCGTGTCGTGAAGCAAACTTGTCGCCGACTTCAGGGACCTTGTGGCTTCGAACCATGACACGGACCAAGCGTCCGGAGTCAAGGGACTCGGTCACGTAGACGTTGTCGACCCAACCTTTCTCGCCGTGTCGGACGAGCATGGATGATTCTCGGCGTTCCTGAGCCATCAGGAAAGATGCTCCGGAGGATTCCTCAAGGAACCGAGGCGGGCTTGTCTTACCGACCAGAACGTTGCCACCTTCCAGAGCAGTTTCTGGAACGGGCAGGCCGTCAGCTTCCAAATGGATGTAGGATTCGGGCGCCTTGAGGCCCTTGATTTCCTGCTTGGAAGTTCCAGGCTTCTCAATCTCCTCAACTTGTCCGCCAGGGAATCGGCGGCGTTCTGCGTTGTAGGTGCGGTTGAACGTCGACCGGCCGAGGGCTCGGTCAATCGAGCCCTTGTTCATGATGACAGCGTCTTGCATGTTGTATCCATGCAGCGACATAATGGCCACGATGAAGTTCTGGCCGCCAGGGCGGTCATCGAAGTTCGTGGTTTCCATGGCTCGCGTACGGGTGATGGAGCGCTGAGGGTAGTGCAAGATGTGGGCTCGAGTGTCGGGGCGCATACGGTAGTTGGCGCTTGGCAGTCCGAGGGACTGCTTCACCATCGCCGTTCCACCGGTGACACGAGGCGTCGAGTTGTGCTCTGGGTAAGGGATGAGAGATGCACAAACACCGAGAACGAGTTGTGGGTCAATTTCGCAGTGCGTGTGTTCGGCGGTGTAGAGCAACGGCACATCGAATTCCGTGGTGGAGATTTCACCGTTTGGCATGGACACGTTGGCCTTGAGGTGTGCGACTTCGGTGCGTGGTTCGCCCAAGTTCATCCACTGTACGTCTTCGTACTTGACGACACGACCGGCCAAGCCGGCACTGTCGCCTTCTGGAATGGTTTCTGGCAGAACGAACGGACGAGGGGCGATGTAGAGGTCTTCTTCCTCTTCAGCGTCAACCCATTCCACAACGCCCTCAATGATGAGGGAGCGGAAGTTGATTTCGCCGCTTGCCAGTTTGGTCAAATGCTCTTGTGTGAGGCGAGGGGCACCGTCGTAAAGGATGAGAAGGGGTCGAAGGATTCGTCCTTTGTCGGTGTTGATGAAGATGTCTTTGTTCTCAACATCGTGACGGATGGAGACTTCGGAAGGAATCACGCCTCGGCGACGAGATGACTTGAAGTGGTCCACGAGTTTCTTTCCTCGCTTGTGGATGCCGTAGATGTCGCCGTTGACGTGAATTCGGTCACCGTCGGTCCAGTCATCGGGTTGGTAAACGTCAAGTTCGTCAAGGCGTTCACGGATTTCAATCTCGTTGATGTCCTCGGAAATGTCGATCATCTGGGCAGCGTTCTTCACGAGACCGCAGTTCTGTCCTTCAGGGGTCTCGTTGGGGCACAAGCGTCCCCATTGCGTGGGGTGCAAATCTCGAGCTTCGAAGTGAGGCTGGCTACGCACCAAAGGCGATGTTACACGGCGCATGTGAGAAAGCGCAGCAAGGTAGGTGGTTCGGTCGAGCAGTTGGCTGACGCCAGAGCGTCCACCGACCCAGTTGCCGGTTGCGAGAGCGTGCATGATTTTGCTCGTAAGAACATCCGGGCGAAGGCAAGAGGTGATCTTCAGCTCTCGCTTTCGGTTGTGGTGTCGCTCAAGTTGGTACTTGAGGTCTCGAGCGAGTTGACCAGCGGACACACGGAAAAGGTCCTCAATCAAGTCTCCAGCCAAGCGAACTCGCTTGTTGGCGTAGTGGTCCTTGTCGTTGGGGTCTCGTCCTTCAATGGCCATTTCGAGGACTTGACGAACAATACGGCCGAGGTAGATGGCTTTCTTTTCGCGGTCTTCGACCTGGTCGCCCAAGTGAGGGAGAAGTTCTCGGTCAAGAAGTTGGTTGACACGAGCCTCTCTGTACTCCTTTTGTTGGCCTGCAGCGAATTTCTTTTCCAACCACTGGTGGCTTTCCTCGGTGGTGACAACCTTGTATTCTTCGTTGTCGTTCACTTCGTTGATGTTGGCGACGATGTACTTGAACGAATCCGTGTTTCCAGCAATGGCTTGGAAGATGTTTTGGTCGTTTTCGACACCAAGGGCTCGCATCAACAAAACGACCGGAATCGCCGTCGTACCGGCGGTGCTGATCTTGACCATCAGCATACCGTCTCGGCGCTTTTCGACGGTCAGCGGCTTGCGCATACCGTCTTTCTGGGAGAAAATTTTGGCCACTTCTGTCTGCTTGGCGTAGCGCTTGTTGATTTCAACGGTGACTCGGTTCGGGGCCAGGTCTTCCATGGAGATGAGAACGCGCTCGGTACCGTTGATGATGAAGTAGCCACCGGGGTCGAGGGGGTCTTCGCCCTTCTTGCGGAGGAGTTCGTGCCAGGTGGCTTTGTCCTCAGCGGACGTGGTTGGGGTGAGGACGCGGTCGCCAGCAATGTGCTTGGCGTGGAGGTTGCATCGCTCAGAGCGGACCATGATCGGCATGTTGCCGACGGCAACACCGGATTCGGTGGGAGAGGGTACGCCGTTTCGCTTGATGGTGAAGTCGATGGTGACTGGAGACATGTAGGTCAGTTTACGGAGTCGACATTCCATTGGTGAAGATGGGTTGAGGGCGCCGTTGGCTTCTTTGACGGTTGGCTGGCCAAGTTTCACGTTCTTGAGTCGGATGACGATGTCTTGGTCGTGGACGTCGAGTTTGATGTAGCCTCCTTCGTCGTCGTTGAAGTCCTCGTCGGTGCCGACGCGAATGTTGCGGATGATACGTTCCATTCGGGAGATGGTGTTCTCCGTGGCGGGGATACAGTCGTTGTAAGATGCCAACTGGTGGTTGACAAGGCTGCGTTCTTTGAAAAATGCTTGAATGATTTCCTGCATGATATCTCCTCCTCAGTTCCCCTCCACGATGAGCCGGTAAGCCACCGTCCGTCCGGCTGATGGGGATTGCCGGACAACTTTGAGCACACGATCGGCAATCCAACCGGCCGCCAGCGGGGTGTGGTCTGGGTCGGCCATGTGGGCTGCTGAATCAGCGCTTTCTGCGAGTTCTTTGATGACTTGGACAACGGGGTCCGTGATGAGAATCTTTGGAAGGAGTTCCTTTGCAAGGCGGTCTTCTCCAGTCTCGGGGTCGGGTTGGACCATTCTCCAGGGTGCGAGCGCCTCCATCTCGATGGCCAGTTGTTCCTCCGGAGAGATGTTGGCTTCGCCTACCAGTTCTTGGTGGGGGACCAGCTCGTGATTAAGGGCGTTGAATCGGGACGTGATTTCTGGTCGGTCCATGTCGTCGACAGCTTTGGCACGGATGGTGATCTTCGTGCTCTTTTTGGCTGCACGTCGTCGAGAACCTTGCTCAGCGATGATTTGCATGGTGTTGATGAATTCCTCAGCGTCCTTGGAAATGCCGAGTGTTGATGCGACATCGTCATGAGACATGTTCTTGATGTCGGTCATGTTTCGGTCGGTTGCTAATTTGTGAGCGTACTCTTCAGAGACACCCAGTTCCATCAAACGCTTTTTCGTTGCACTCTTTACGACCATTTTGACACCCCGTCAGGCCCTCCACATTGGACCGGTAGCGCATTCAGGCGGGCCCGACGGGGTTCGAACCCGCGACCATCGGATTAAAAGTCCGACGCTCTACCTGACTGAGCTACAGGC
>NZEQ01000085.1 GCA_002689105.1 Verrucomicrobiales bacterium
CGACATAAGGTTGGAAACCTCAGATGATAACCACTTCACCATATCCGCAGTGTGGTAAACACGGCGACAAGCCTCTCCCCTTTGAGGGAATCGGTTCGCACCCTTTGCTCATCGCCTGCTTCGGAAATCGCTGAACATGGATTCCGTTCGCTCCCTTTGAACACGCGGCTGAGGCCGTTGCTGTACGAGGTCTCGAGCGGGTAAATCCGTCAGTCCGCGAGATTGACGAAGTTCAGCGGCACGCATCATTCGTCGTTCGGCATCCCGTGCCTTCCTGCTTTGACCACGGATCATCAACGTCCCCATCAGGAAGAACAGCACCAAGCCTGCGAGGGCTGCTTGAACCATGGTGTTGTCAACAACCACCGCCATGAGCGTGCCCTCTGCTTCATCGGTTTCGACCACCGGTGCGTTAGAATCACTGGCCTTGATGACCACCGTGACGGTGTCCATGGGGTATTCAGCACCGGGTTCAGCTGCCGACAACAACAGTTGATGGTTGCCGACATCCTTCGCATTTCCTGAGAAGGTAACCGTTTGGGAATTTCCGGTTGCCGAAGTGAAGGTCAGCAAGTGCCCGGAGGTTTCTCCTGCAATGCTCGTGGTGGTTTGCCAGTCAACATTCGCTGCAAAGGCCGAACTCATCGTCGTGGAGATGCTGCAGGTGAAGGTGAACCAACCGCTGGCAGCAAGGTCCACTTCGATGGTTGTTGGCGTACATGTCATGGAGGCTTCAGCCGAACTTCGAGAGGAATCGTTCGGCCAGTGGTCTGGTTTGTAGGCTCCAAGGGTGGCGTTGTCCCCGTAGCCGTCGCCGTCGCTGTCAATGAACTGGCTGCGTTGTTCTGGGAAGGAATCTTCGCTGTCCGCCCAACCATCGGCGTCCTGGTCAGGGCATCCAAACGTCCCGCCGTTCGTGGAAGTGCCCATTTGGTTTGGACATGAATCTCCGTCCGTTCCGCTTGGCTCATCTCCATACCCGTCGCCATCGCTGTCGAACCATTGGCTTGCGTCGCTTGGCCACAAATCGCTGGTGTCGCTCGCTCCGTCGCCGTCACCGTCAACGCATCCGAAGGTGCCGAGGGTTGAGGTGCCCGCTTCGACCGGACAGGCATCGGGCTGGCTGCCGTTGGGGTTGTCGCCGTAGCCATCCCCGTCACCATCCGTCCATTGGGTTGGCTCACCGAGGAAGGCGTCGTTGGCGTCAGAAACACCGTCACCGTCTTCGTCCACGCAACCGAAACGGTCCACGCTGGATGAACCGGCTTCTGCTGGACAGACGTCGGCTTCGAAGCCAACAGGGTTGTCGCCGTAGCCGTCATTATCGCTATCTGCGCTCTGTGTGGGCTCAAACGGGAAAGCGTCAGCGCCGTCAGAGGCGTTCCAGCCGCTGGTGTTTCCAACGGGAAGCGTAGGGTCTGAGACGCCATCACCATCGCTGTCAACACAGCCGGTACGGTCGGTGGTCGAGTTGCCAAAGGTCAACGGGCATTGGTCTTCGGCGTCGTCGTAGCCATCACCGTCGGTGTCCACCCATCGGGTGGGGTCGTTTGGGAAGTCGTCGGTCAGGTTGGCGTAGCCGTCTCCATCATCGTCCACACAGCCCAGCAAGCCCACCGTCGAGGTTCCTGCTTCTCCTGGACAAGCATCGGGTTGGAGGCCGGTGGCGTTATCGCCGTAGCCGTCGCCGTCTTGGTCGAGCCATTGGGTCGCAAGTTCGGGCAGTGCATCGATGGTGTTGTCCCAACCGTCGCCGTCGTTATCCGGGCAACCCATCCTGTTCCCCTGCGTGGAATTACCCCACTGGCTAACACACGTATCGGGCAACGAGCCACCGGGGTTATCGCCGTAGCCATCGCCGTCGGAATCGGCCCATTGCGTGTTGTCGTCAGGGTGGGTGTCTTCGGTGTCGGCCCAACCGTCTTGGTCGGCGTCCTGACATCCGTAGGTGCCGTTTTGCCAAGATTCTCCGTAGGTCGTGGGGCAAGCATCGGCCAATGTTCCCGCTGGATTGTCGCCGTAGCCGTCGCCGTCCGTGTCGTTCCATTGGGTCGCATCGTTCATGAAAGCGTCTGCACCGTTGGCCGTGGTCCAACCGCTGTCGGGGTCGGAATAGCCATCACCGTCTTGATCGGGACATCCCTTTCTATCGTGCACAGAGGTGCCGTAAAACAGAGGGCATTCATCATCCAAACCGTCATCGTAACCATCCCCGTCATGGTCGCCCCAACGGTTGGGGTCGTTGGGGAAAGCATCAGCGCCATCGTCGACGCCAAAGGAACCGTCAGGGTCGGAATAACCATCCCCGTCGGTGTCGGGGCAGCCAAGTCGATCGGATGTGGAGGTTCCTGATTGCGACGGACAAGCGTCGCCGTTGGTGCCCGATGGGTTGTCGCCGTAGCCATCACCGTCGGTGTCCGCCCACTGGGTACCATCGCTTGGATAGGCATCGGCGCCGTTGGCAACGGTCCAGGTGGCGTCCCCATCCGAGGACCCGTCGCTGTCAGAATCGCTGCAGCCAAATCGGTCTCGGGTTGACGTACCGGCAGTGGAGGGGCAGGCATCGCCTTCGAAGCCGGATGCTTCATCGCCGTAGCCGTCACCGTCAGCATCGGCCCATTGCGTTCCTTCGTTGGGGAAGGCGTCGTCGAGATCGGCGTAGCCATCACTGTCGCTGTCAGCGCATCCGAGACGGCCTGCTTGGGTGGATGTACCTGCTTGGGTAGGGCAAGCGTCGGGGCTGTTGCCGCTGGCGTTATCGCCGTAGCCATCGCTGTCTGTGTCAGCCCATTGCGTGGCATCGGAGGTGAATGCGTCAGCGCCGTTGGCAACGGTCCAACCGCTGTCGGGGTCGGAGTAGCCGTCGCCGTCTGAGTCGGTGCAACCAAACCGGTCCTGGTCGGAGTCGCCATTACTGCTCGGGCAGGCGTCGCCGGTGGTTGCTGGCGGTGGATTGTCGCCGTAGCCATCGCCGTCGGAATCGGCCCACTGGGTATCGTCGGTGGGAAATACATCGGCACCGTTGGCCGTGGTCCAACCGCTGTCGGGGTCGGAATAGCCATCGCCGTCTTGGTCAGCGCATCCGCTTCGGTCTTCACTTGAAGGACCCGATACGCTGGCACAAGCGTCCGCACCGTTGGCCGTGGTCCAACCGCTGTCGGGGTCAGAGTAGCCGTCGCCGTCTGAGTCGGTGCAACCAAATCGGTCGCCGGTGGAATTGCCAGCGGTGGCCGTACAAGCATCCGGTTCATGGCCTGCGGCGTTGTCGCCATAACCGTCGTAGTCGCTGTCAGCCCACTGCGTGTTCTCACTGGGGAAGGCATCGGCGCCGTTGTTAACGGTCCAGTTGCTGTCTGGATTGGAGTAGCCATCACCATCGGTGTCCGGACAACCCGTTCGGTCAACGGTGGACGTTCCTGCCGTTGAGTTGCAATCGTCGTCATCGTCTTCATAGCCGTCCAAGTCAGCATCTTGGGTCAAGTTGCTGAGGGGGTAATTGCCGGTCATGGCGACTGCGAAGAATTGCGGTCCGGTTGGAACACTGCTGCCCACCACGTGGAGTTCCCACGTTCCCTGAGCCGGTGAGGCGAGGGTCAGTCCTCGAAGGTTGTCGAGGTTGTTGCTCAGGTTGGTCCAGGTGCCGGATGGGCTCTTGAGGGCCAAGTCAAGGTCGTTGACGAGATTGGTTGAGGCCGATGGTGTTGATGCTGGGTCCGTCCAGGTCAGGGCGATGTTGATGTCGTCCGCACTTGCGGGGACGATGAACGACCATCCAGAATCTGCGTTGGTGGTCACCGAATGGCCGTAGAGATACGAGGTGTTGACGGCCTGCGACATGTTGATTCTGCCCCATCCTTCGTGGTTGTTGGGGGCTGCTTCACCGGCGCCGTTGGTGGACGAGGAATATTGTCCCGTCATGTCGTGAGCGCTGGCGGTGAAGATGGCTTTCACCAAGGCCGAGGTGGGGTTGTTTTCGCCCAGGTTCTCCATGAGGTGTTCAAGCAACAAGGCCGAGGCTCCTGCTGTCAGTGGCGTGGCCATGCTCGTCCCGCCCATGTAGGTGTAGCTGGCGTTGTGAGCCAACCAACCGACGCTGTTGGTGCTTCGAGACTTCGCGGACAGAATCATGGTTCCTGGTGCAGAAAAGTCGGGTTTTAGTCGGCCGTCATCGGTTGGTCCTCGAGAAGAAAACGCCGCCATGCCCTCGGGGTTGTCAGCCAGACGATCGGTGGAAATTGGTGAACCGTAGTCCGTATTCCCCCAAGTCCAGGTCATGTTTCCTCGGTTGTTCTCGCTCGCACCAACGGTGAGAACGTTCTTTGCCGTGGCGGGTGAACCCATTGAATCCAAGTCGATTTCGCCGTTCATGTCGGCGTCAGCACCTTCGTTGGCAGCAGCGAAGAGGATGACCATTTCGTCGTGGGTGCGGGCGCTTGCATCCGCTTGCATCGAAGAGGTGGTGTATTGGCCGGCAACGGCTGAGCCCCATGAGTTGGTGTGGATGCGACTACCGTTTGCCCAAGCAAGGGCAAACATGTCATCGAGGTCGTTGGGGATGCCCAGCAGTTTTTCTTCGCTGTTGTGCGTGGTGGCGATGGCATGGAAAAGCAGGTGCGCTTCCGGGGCCGCGCCGATGATGTCGCCGTTGCTGTGCGTTCCGTCGCCAAGGACCGAACCCGCCACGTGAGTGCCGTGACCGTGGTGGTCTTCGGCGTCATCGCCGCAAGGGCTCAAACTGTAAGCGGTGCAAACCGAAGCCGGTGGAGGGAAGGAGAGGATGCCCGTGATGTGGTCTCTGAAATCGGGGTGCATGTTCGAGTTGTTGACGCCGTTGTCCAGTCCGGTATCGGCCACGGTCACGATGATGCCGCTTCCGTCCAAACCTGACCATGAACTGTCGATGCTCGACATGATGCTGTTGTCCCATGTGTCGTCGACGTTCATCACTTCGACACCTTTCGAATTCAAGATTTCATAGAACGGACGAGGCTCCACCCATTCAACAGCGTCTTGTTGGACGAGCCATGCCAAACCGTCGGCATCCAGCGCCATCGTGGCGAACCGACCGCTGTGGGAATCGAGGACGATGTCGCTTCGTTGACTCAAGTCTTCGGGCAATTGTTCACCCGAGAGGACGACGTTCACCACGGCGCCAACTTCGTTGACGAAGGGGTTGGGTGCCATCATGTCGAGGCCGATCATGCCCCGAACGAGGTCGGTCTGAACTTTGTCAGTGGTGTCCATGACGGCCAGTCCAAGGACATCGAGTTGCTCGAGTTGAGCCGGTGTTTTCCCGTTCACATGGCAATGGAAACTGGCGGGAGGAAGGAAAGAAAAACATTCGATGCCGGATGCATCAAGGTCATGGAACCAACTGCTTGGAACGGGGTAGGTGTGGCCTAGAATGTGAAAACCGTCCACCGTAGTTTCTCCTGTCCGTTCCGTCCATTCCGTGGGTGAGACGAGTTGAACATCCCTGTACAGCAAGGAGGTCTCGCCGCTGGCATCATCGCTGTTCATCCATCCATGTTCTGCGGTTGGAGTGGGTGAAATACCGACTTGCTGAAGCGATTCCAACGCCGCATCGGTTTGGGGTTGGTACTGTGTTTGGTCGGCTTGGGCAAACGCCATCGGAGACAACACTTGCACCAATAAAAGGGCAAAGAAGACGACGGATGTGCGGCGGCGCTGAGGCTGCATGATTTTGACGACGACGGGGAACCTCATCAAAGATTGGTTCAACGGCCGGTGCATCAGAAGCCCATAGCGAGGGTTCAAGAGTCTCGGTCATCGCCGTGGATTTATGACGAGGGCACACGCTGCAAAAGCAAACAGCGAAAAGATGTCCCCGGAGGACATTAACGACAGCACCGATGTTCTCGGAAAACAGATTTGGCGGGTCGTCCCATACGCCAAAAAATACCCAAAACGGGTCTTCGCTGGAATTTTTGCTAACGCAGCAGCCCGGTTCTTCGACCTCATGCCCTTCGTTGCCATCGGTTTGGCCGTGGATTATTTCACGACGGACATGCTCTCTGGCCCGCAAATCGTGCAGGACATGGTGACCACCATCCACAGCAATCCTGCCATCGGCTACGGCGTCCTCATCTTCCTCGGCTTCCTTTGTTTGGCCGTTTTTCAGGGTATTTCGGAATACGCTTGGCAAACCCTCGGCTACAACATTCAACACGATTTGCGGATGGACGCCACACGCTCACTCATCGCCATGGAAGCTTCGTATTACGACTTACGTCAAACAGGCCAAATCATGTCGGTGCTCTCAAGCGACGTCAACCAGCTTGAAGACGTGGTTTCGGATTCATCAACCTCCATCATTCGAATCATCATCACCTTTGCCACGGCCTTCCTCATTCTGGTGCTGATGTCGTGGAAATTAGCGGCCGTTCTGTTCACGCCCATCCTGTTCATCGTCCCTGCCGTTTACTGGTTCTCCACCCGTGTTCAGCGCAAGTACCGCAAACAGCGGGAATCCACTGGTGATATTCACGCCGTGCTCGAGAACCTCATTTCAGGTATTGCCGTTGTGCAAGCCTACAACGCAGAGAACTGGGAAGCCGACCGTGTCGCCACGGAATCGGGCTCCTATCGGGACCAAGCCATGGGTGCCGGCAAAGACCGAAACAGGTTCATTCCCATGATTTACGCCGTTGCTGGCGTCGCTTTCGGCCTCTTGGTCACCGCCGGTGGCTACTTTGCGAGCGAGGGTGAAATCACCACGGGTCAGTTGGTCACCTTCTTGCTCATCAGCACTCGAATGACCATGCCGATGTTCATCTTCGGTATTTTGGTCAACCAACTCCAACGCGGTGAAGCTGCGGCTCGTCGGGTCTTTGCAGCGGTTGACCTTGAGCCCACCATCGTTGATGACGAGAACGCCGTGGCTTTGGAAGGCGGCATCAAAACCGTTGAATTCAACAACGTCTACTTCACCTACCCGAACACGACCATCAAAGTCCTCAACGGTATTTCCTTCAAGGTCAACGAAGGTGAATTTTTGGGCGTCATGGGCCACACTGGCGCAGGGAAAACCACGATTCTCAAACTCCTGATGCGTTATTACACGCCCGACAGCGGGGATGTGCTGGTCAACGGCCGCCCCATCACGGACTTCACCTTGCACTCGCTTCGAGAGGCCATTGGATTTGTCAGTCAAGACCCGTTCCTGTTTTTTGGCAGCGTCAAGGACAACGTGATCTACAATCAAGAAGCCACCGACGAGCAACTCATCGAGGCCCTGAAGATGGCCGGCGCCTGGGAATTTGTTCAGGAATTGGAACACGGTATTGATACCATGGTGGGCGACCGTGGCGCCATGCTCAGCGGCGGGCAGCGTGCTCGCGTTTCCCTCGCTCGTGCCCTCCTGAAGGCACCAAGTCTGCTCATCCTGGATGAAGCCAGCAGCGCTCTGGACGCAGAAACTGAACGTCGCATACAAGAGAATCTGCTGTCCTCTGGAAAAGAGCGGGCAACGATTGCTGTCGCTCATCGCTTGAGCACCATTCGCAACGCCAATGAGATTCTGTCCATGGTTGACGGTGCCATTGTTGAGCGTGGATTGCACGACGACTTGGTGGCTTCCGGCGGCGTTTACGCCAGCCAATGGACCATCCAAACCGGTGATATGGCCGGCTTGTGATCACGCCGATTGCTGTTTTCGCATCAAGCCCATGTTGACGAGGGCCAGCACAACCAGCCCGGCTGAGAGCCAAAGGGGCATCAAGGGAACGCTGTCAAAAGAAAAGGGGAGCCAAGACAAAAGGGATTCACCGCGGGCGAATGTACCTCCCAAAGAAGCGGTGAGAAGCACCATGCCGACGGCTCCCATCCCGCCCAAGGCTTGCCATCGCCGTCCGTTCGGACTGGCCCAAACATCAGCGCCGTGACTTCGGCGAGCCAGAAGCACTCCAAAGGCCAAACCGAAGGCGGATGAGCCAAGGAGCATTTTGTTGATGAGCAAGGGATGGTCAAGCCCTTCACCGGGGCTTGATTGAATACCCGTCATGATTGCAAAGGGAAGCGCAAGGAGGCCAAACGCCAGTGCAAAATGAGCAACGTGGTCGGCGAGTTGCAGGTGGCGCTTCATGCCGAGCCATCCGTGACTTCCCAGCCCAGCGAGGAGGAAGCCGATGCCGGCCATGGCAAAGGAGCCGACAGCGAGTTCGGTGGTCACCACGTGGAGGGTTGGAGCCGAGACCATCAGGCCACCTCCTCATGGTCAAACGTATCGAAGTCTTTGACGGTGGTTGTGCTTTGCCGCTGAAGAGAGAGGAAGGCCACCATGAACACCAAGAGCATGGCCAACGATTGGACATACGCTGCCGTTTCGTCCACCGTCCACGATGGCTCATCGCTTTGCAACTGGAACCACGGTGTCGTTTGGTCCGGTCCATCACCCTCCAAATGAGCGCGCCATTCCAGCTGAACCGGCTGCAAACTGGCTGGAAGTTCAAACGACCACATGTCATCGGCCACAGAGGTGACGCTAACGGTGTTCACCTCTCCTCCAGAAACCCTCCATTCAATGCTCACATCGCTCACGTGTTCGGTTGACAGGGCGACGGTGGTTGATGCTCCGACGGTTCT
Source organism: Verrucomicrobiales bacterium (assembly GCA_002689105.1). Taxonomy (GTDB): domain Archaea; phylum Thermoplasmatota; class Poseidoniia; order Poseidoniales; family Poseidoniaceae; genus Poseidonia. The sequence goes on from NZEQ01000085.1 coordinate 8,605, forward strand.
TCGAACGGGTGGTTCAAATTCGGTGGCAAGGCGAGGGAGGTCTTCGGGAACCTCGACGACTTCAATCGTGGTTGGGCTCACCGTTGCTCCAAAAAACGGGGCTTCACTGCCGTCTTCACTCCCGTGGTGGATGGCCGCATGCAAGGTTGATGTGCCAACCGGCGGGGCGCGTAAGGTCCAGTGAACGGTGTGCTGGGTTTGGCCTGAGGCGATGACGGCTTCGACATAATTTTCCGAACCGCCTTCGCTGTTGGAGACGATGGTCCACCCGGCGTCAGCCGGTGTGTCTCCTGCGCCAGAAAGGTCTGAGAGAAGGAAGAATCCAAGCAGGCCGGTGGTGGTGGTTTCGATATTGGAAACGGTGACAGAAACGCTGGTGAGCAAGCCTTCGTAGGCCACACTCGGCGCATCGACGACAACGGTGGCGGTTGAGGACCGGTTCATGTCAGCATCACCGTGGCATGCTCCGCCGCATTGGGCGTCAAACGTTCCTGAGCCCACGCCGTTGGGGTTGGCTGAGCCAAGCGAGGGTGCGAGCAACAACGTGAGGACGACCAACACGAGTGAACTTCGGTTCATCAGACGTCACCTCCTTTCCGGCTACCGAGGACCGGTGGCATCAGCAAGGCGAGCAGCATCAAGGCACCGAGTCCATACCCGAGACCAGATGCTGGTCCGGGTTCTTCCACAACAATGGGTTGGAGGGTTGTTGAAATCTCGTCGGCTCCGTTGAGGAAAATGCGCTCTTCATTCACGGGTTGAATCGTGTAGGCGTTTGCACCGCTCATGGGGGGCTGGTCTTGGTAGGCCAGGTCGACGGTGGTGCCGACCAACTCACCGTTGCGAAGGATGTTGAATTCAACAGCGCCGCCCAACCAAGTCCATGTCAAGTCAACATGGCCGTTTGCGTCGTCGCTCACCTGCAGGTTCTGAACACTGGGTCCGGCCGTGACGTCCAACAGCACCGTGCTTTCAGCTGTCGCACCGTTCTCATCGGTGACCACCAATCGAATTTCAGTGTCTTCTGTCAACACGACGGCGACCGTAGAACCTGTTGCAGAAGTTCCGTCCCAAGACCAGGTGTAGTGGACGAGTTCACCGTCGGCATCCGTCGAAGTCTCGGCCGAGAGCAAGGTGGTCTCGTTGAACCACACCGCTGATGAAACGACCGTGATGTCCGCCGAGGGTTGGAGATTCGCAATCACGATCATGGCTTCGTTCGAATTCGTCTTATCGCCGTCAGAGGCGACCACCATCACCTTCCATTCCTGCCCCGGTGCGAGTTTTTCTGCACCGACCGAGGTGGCGTTGGTGAGGCTTGCGTCCCTGAATCCGTTCTTGTACCATGTCGTGGCAAACGTGGTTTCATCTCCGTCAACATCCGTTACGCTGAGGAGGGGCATCAAGTCGATGAGAGCGGTGGGTTCCGATGGCCACGTGATGTTCACCTCGGGTGCAGCGTTCACGATGAGAACGGTGCCGGTGGTGATGACGGTCTGGTCGGCTCCATCGCCAACCGTGATGACAGCGTGCCAGGCATCGCCTCGTTGGAGTGTACCAGCCTCGAGAACGAGGCTGCCTGCCCCGTCGCTCTGTTCAACATCGTTCAGGTGCCATCGCACGTCGACAAGTTCGACCGTATCACCGTCGGGGTCCTCTGTCGTGAGGTTCACCGTCAAGGGGTCAAGACCGCTGTAGGTGGGTGATTCCAAGGTTGCACTGGAGGCCACGGGCGCAGCGTTTGCAATCGTCTGTTGGGAGCTGCTCGTGGGGGGCGACCATGCTGCTCCATCGGAGGCCCGAACACTCGCCGTCCACACCTCACCTTTCGAGGTGCGTTCGGATGGAAGAGGGTTCACGTTGTCAACCTCGGGTTGATGAACGCCGTTCTTCATCCACGTGAGTTCGGTTTCCATAACGGCGTCGCCGTTGGGGTCTGAGGCCGTCCAACTGGCCGTCAAATCGTCCAGCGTGGTGGCGCTGGCGGGGCTAAGGGTAACGGTGTCGACGGTTGGTGGTTGATTGCTTGAACCCACGACGACATCAGCAGAGGCGAGCCAGTCAGACATGTCTTCGCCGTCGGTAATGCGAACCTCCACCGTCCACACGTCTCCAGCACGGGTAGCGACGGCGGGCAGGGTGCTTGCGTTGTCAAGTGACGCAACAGGGCCTCCTTCCAGAAGCCATCTGAATTCGGTCGCCGTGATGGCATCGCCGTCGGCATCGCCGGTTTGGTAGGTGAAGGTCACGGCTTCGTTGGTGTCTGGGGTTTCATCACTCACCTCAATGGAAGTCACTTCCGGTGCAGAATTTGCGATGATGACGGAACCCGAAGTGACGGGGGTGCCGGCATTCTCTCCGTCCGATGGGGTTACCACCGCCTGCCAGGATTCGCCTTTGCTGGTGGCCGACGACGGGAGGGTGGAGGATGTTTGTCCCGTTTGGGCAACGCCGTTGAGGTGCCATGCAACGGTCGTACCGCTTTCCGCATCGCCGTCGTCGTCGCTGTAGGTGTACGAGACCGTGAG
>NZEQ01000086.1 GCA_002689105.1 Verrucomicrobiales bacterium
ATCGTTGTAATTGTTCCACATCAAGGAAATCTGAACATCGGATGATTGTGCACCTTCACGCTCCAAACGAGCTTGAAGTTCAGACATGGCTCGCTGGGCTGCTTCCCTGGACGCCAACATATCTTGCTGTCGGGCGGCTTCAATTTCGGCGAGACGCTGTTCTTCTGCTCCTGCAAGGTCGGATTGGCGAGCTGCTTCCTCTTCTGCGGCAAGGCGGGCTTCTTCCTGGTCTCGCTCTGCCGCTCTTCGAGCCGCTTCTTCTTCCTCCCGACGACGGGCTTCTTCGATTTCGGATTGGCGCTGGGCCTCCATCTCTTGACGTTGACGACGGGCTTCTTCCTCGGCGCTTGCTTGCTCTTGCCGGCGGCGATTGAAGCGTTCCTCTGCCAGTTGGCGGTCGCCTTGATTTTGCTGTCGAAGCAGGTCTTGAATCGTGGCCAATTTCCGGTCAAGGTTCTTTTTGGCTTTTCCAAATCCCATGCCGGATTGTTGCTGCAGCAGGCCTTCTGCACTCATTCCGCTCTGGAGGTTGACCTGAGCTTCCCGACGCATGACGATGAACATCAAGCCAAGGAGGAAAGCACCGCTCAACGCAATGGTGAGGACGTAGTCGGCCAATTCCATGTTAACCCCATGACAAACTACCTCTTGAAACATGCGCTGGGACTTGTTGACCCGTTCATCATCACCAAAGACATAACAAGGTAGAGGTCAAGGACCAACCATGAGAGAAGTCACCGTCTCTTGGGACAGGGAGGCCTTGGCGAACACCGACCTTGGCCTTCTTGACGATGTTGTCCAGCGCCTGTCGTTCATTGGCAATCTTCTCATCACACCCGAGGGGATCCGACAAATCATCCTCCCCGTTTACAGAGAAGGGAAATCACTCGAGGACCTTGAAACGATTCCCTACCTTACGGTCGAACAGGAGGTCAACGAACGTGAAGGAGGAGCCCTCGTTGTTTGGAACAGCCATGCGTTGGTGTGCTTAGCCTCCACCACCGAGAACATCTACATCATGCTGGAGTACGAAGACGGTACACTCACCCTCACGTTCAGAGGGCTAGCAAAGGCCATTTCTTCCTTTGTCAAATTGAGCAAAGTCGTCTTGCCTCCGGCTGAAATCAGAGTGAGGGATATCCTCGAAGAAGGGAACTCCCTGGCTGATGTGCTGACTCAACGGCAACATGAATGCTACGGGTTGGCCATCGAGCACGGGTACTACAACGAACCAAAATCCATCACCATTCAGGCTCTGGCTGATGTCTTGGGCATCGCACGGTCAACCTACCAAGAACACCTTCAAACCGCTGAAATCGAGGTTTTGAAGTGGGCTGGACAACAAATCTAGTCGTGTCCCGAGCCATACAAACCTTTGATGAAGGCGGCAACCTCGGAGGAGCATGAACAAAGACCAACGTTTGGCAACGTTGCTGCCAAACGGGCGTGGCGTCTGGATTCCCATTGACCATGGAGCCTCAGACTACCCCAACCCCGGCTTGGAAGATTTAGAGGGGTTGATTCAATCGCTCATCAACGCTGGTGTCAACGCCATCGTTGCACAAAAAGGAGTGGTGAGCAAGTACGCACACCTGTGCCATGGTACCTCTACCGGAATGGTGGTGCATTATTCCGTCTCGACACGGCATGCAGGTCCTCAATCCAACAACAAGGTACTGGTTGGCCATGCGGACGAAACTTTGCCAAGAGGAGGCATTGGGGTTTCCAGCCAAGTCAACATGGGAAGCGAGTATGAACCCGAAATGATTCAACGCATGGGCGAATTGAACCGCCAAGCCATGCACTTGGACCTCCCTGCCTTCGGGATGGTCTACGCTCGAGGCCCCCACCTCAACCACATGGTGGATGATGACACAACCTCACAAGCTCATGCGGTTCGATTGGCTTTTGAGTTGGGTTGCGATGCCGCAAAGTGTGTTTGGACGGGTGATTCTGCGTCTTTTGGAAAGGTGGCGAAGAGTGCACCGATTCCGTTGCTGATGGCAGGCGGCCCCTCCACCGGAGATTCTCTCGCCATACTGACGATGGTTGAAAGCGCCCTCAAGGCCGGTGCAAGCGGAGTTTGCATGGGTCGTCAGGTTTTTGCCCACCCAAATCCGGAAGCGATGGCCAAAGCCCTCGTCATGATGGTCCATGACGGGGCCTCGGTAGAAGCGGCCATGGAAACATGCGGCTTGTGAGTTGATGACATGGAAATATGGCTCCAAGTGGATGGCTCCGAATCCATCTCAATGACCGATGGCGTTGATCGGTTCATCGGCGAAGGGAACCGCCCTGACCGCCTTCATGTCGATGGCGCCCGCTTGATGGAGGGAGACGAGGTCGTCGGCGCTTATGTTCACATCGAGGACGGCACCACGCAACAAGCCGGCATGGCTCACATCGGGACCGTCGACTGGATCTTGGTCCAATGTGAAACCTGGTCGATGATTCCGTTGGAGAACCTCGTCGCTCATCAAGCTGGAAGCCATACAAAGATTGCAGCCATGATTTCATCTCCCCTGCAAGCTCAAGGCGCAGGATTTGCCCTTCAGAAGGGCGTTGATGCCCTCGTCATTCCTCCTGACCGAGAGGTGCTTGAAGCAGCCCTTAGCGTCAAGGCACAACGCCTCGAACAGTCGTCGATGACCAACGAGATTCAGGAAATCAACACCGACCGCCTCACGCTCGTCCCCTTTGTCATCGAATCGGTTGAAGAAGCGGGCCTAGGTGACCGTTTCTGTCTTGATTTTCTCTCTCAATTCAACGAGCAAGAAGGCCTGCTGGTGGGCTCCAGTGCTCAAGCCCTGTTTTTGGTGCATAGCGAAACCATTCCCTCAACCTTCGTCCCCACTCGACCGTTTCGTGTCAACGCTGGAGCACCTCACTCCTACGTGATGATGGCGGACGGTTCTACCAAGTACATGTCTGAACTTGGAGCAGGCGATGAGCTTCTGGCCGTGAATGCAGAAGGAGACACCCGCCCCGTTGTTCTTGGTCGCCTCAAGATAGAACAGCGCCCGATGCTCAAGATTTCGGGTGAAAGCACCGAAAAAGCACCAGAAAAGCCCAGAAAAACCCTGCAAAACGCTAATACATCTCATGTGTTCATGCAACAAGCAGAAACCGTTCGCCTTGTTTCCGATGAGCCAAACGCCGTATCCGTGACCGAACTCACCCCAAAAAATACCGTTCTGGGGTGGATTGGTCATGCTGCACGGCATGTTGGTTTGCCGGTAGAGGGGGAGATCGTAGAAAGGTGAACCCATGGCAGTCCTCGGAAAAGGCAACGCGCACGGCGCATGCAGCCTTCTCCATGCCGCCCCGCTGGGCTATGGAGCAAACATTGCGCTTGACTTGCCAATCACGGTTCGCCTTCTTGACAGGCCCAGCAAACGAGAGGTCAAGGACGAAGACGGTGTTCTCAACGCCCTTCTCAACGCATGGATAGAAGCCAAACACCCCCTTCCCGAAGGTTTTGAACGCGAAGAACTCCATTGGGGTGTCAACTCAAAAATCCCCAAAAAGCAGGGCCTGAAATCATCGGCCGCCACCTGTATCGCTGCTCTCCGAGCGCTCTGCAAAGCCACCGATACTCATCTTGAGCCCCACGAGATGGTGACGCTTGCCGCTCAGGCACAAACCTCGTCGAAGGTATCGCTCACCGGCTCCATCGATGATGCGTGGGCCTGCATGTCTCCCGGATGGAAACTCATCGATATCCAGGCGCCAATCGCCGAAGGCGTATTGATGGACGAACCCGGTCTATCAGCGGAGGATTGGGCGGTCCTGTTGGTTCTCCGTGGCCCACGAACCTACCAACCCACCATGGAGGACTTTGCATCGCAAACCACAGCCTTCCAACAGGCTTTGACCGCCCTCCAGGATGGAAACCCTCTGGTGGCCATGACCTGGAATGGCAGGGGCGCTGTCGCTGCACTACGTGATGTGGAGGGAAGAAAAATGGCCAACGACTCGTTCATGAACAGCGCTCGAGCCGCCGGCATCTCAGGTTCTGGAACGGCACTCGTCATTGTCGTTCCTGCCCAACAGACCCCCACCATAAAACGAATCAAATCGTGGTACAGCACCCGATATCCCAAGGCTGAAATCATTGAAACATCGTTCCTCTCCAATGAAATTGAAGATGAACTCGAGTGAACACCTTCTAAAAGGGCCAGCAATTCGTTCTGGTGTAGAACCATGCAGATGCGTCTTGGCGAGGCTTTGCGGGTAACACTCCGTGGCTCGAGCCATGGCCCCTTTGTCGGTGCATTGGTGGAAGGGATGCCCGCTGGACTCACCATCGACGAGAACCAAGTCCAAGCCGCCATGGCGCTGCGTAAGACCGGTGGCACCTACAGCAGCAAACGGAGAGAGGAAGACCGAGTCGAATGGAGAACCGGCGTTGTGAATGGCATCACGACCGGTGAAACCATCGAAGTCCACATCGCTAACAACGACGCACGTTCATCAGATTACAGCTTTCTCCCCGACCATCCCCGACCCGGGCATCAAGATATGGTCATGATGAAGCGAACGAAAGGAGAAGCCGACCTCCGTGGTGGTGGAACCTCAAGTGCTCGCATGACGGCCCCCTTGGTGGCTGTTGCTGCGGCTCTACGCCCCTGGCTTTCGTCCCATGACGTGGTCGTGGAAGCGCATCTTGGCGCCATTGGAAGCGTTGAATCCGCCCCACTCAATGCATGCCCTGAACGTTGGGCGAACGAAACATGCAAAGCTCTGCGTTGCAGAGACCCGGCGGCCGCCACCAAGATGGCAGAGTTGGTTGAAGCCACCCGCAAGAGTCGAGACTCCATTGGCTCAAGGGTCGACCTCCAAGTTGAGGGCTTGCCCCTTGGGCTTGGTGAACCATGGTTTGACGGGCTTGAACCTGCGCTTGCCCGTGCCATGATGGCCATCCCTGCAGCGAGAGGCGTAGAAATCGGACATGGATTCGGTGTACAAACCATGCTTGGAAGTCAACACAACAGCCCATGGGGTGGCACCTCTGAGGACCCGGTCTTGTTGGGTGACCGTCCCGATGGCGCCCTTGCAGGCTTGTCAACCGGAGCACCCGTTCACCTTCGGGTCGCCTTCAAACCACCATCGAGTATCCCCCAAGTCCAACACACCCTCAACATGAAAACCAATCAACAGGAACCGCTGGTCGTCAAAGGACGACACGACCCTGTGCTTGGCCCACGAGCGGTTGCGGTTGTTGAGGCGATGGCCGTACTGGTGATTGCCGACCTGATAATTCGCGGAGGTTTTTCGAATGAATGAACTTCCAGTGGTCCACAAGTTTGGAGGCTCCTGCTTACGAGATGCTTCGGATTTGGAACATATCGCAGAGATCATCACCAACGCTGACCAACCGGTCATTCTCGTCGTATCAGCTCTTTGGGGCACCACCGACCGCTTGATGCGTGCGGCTCAGGAGCCACGCTACGCTGGACGCCTTGTGAACGACCTTGCAAGCCATCATCTCCGTTTCTCACCAGCCCTCATCGAATCGCCTCTTTACGAAATCTTTCAGCGCGTCCTCGACGGCATAGAGGAATCCTTGACCGCTTTGGCCACCGACCGGTCCGACCGGCGGGCCTACAACCAGCTCTTGGCGTCCGGCGAGCGTCTCTCGGCCTTGGTCATCGCCCATGCCTTGTCCATTCGAGGCTTTGACGCTCACCCACTGGGCTCCGAAGACATTGGGTTGCAACTCAACGGTAAGGGCACGGCCACTCAGGTCAACATCGAGCGTTCACGAAGAAAACTCGATCGAGATGCCTTCCACGGCGTACCGGTTGTCACCGGTTGGTTCGGAGAAGGAACGGACGGCAACATCGCTTTGCTCGGTCGTGGTGGAAGTGATCACACGGCCACCGCTTTGGCCGCTCTTTTGCAAGCGCAACGGGTCGTCTTGTGGAAAGACGTTTTGGGCATCTATCCCGTCAATCCACGATGGGGAGTCCAATCCGCACCGATTCCCTACCTCGGTTATGCCGAAGCGATTGAATTCTCAAATGCTGACGCCACGATCCTCCATCCCGCAACGGTAGAACCGGTGTATGCAATGGGCATCCCCATTGAGATTCGGCACCTGGCTCGCTACAAAGAAAACGGTTTGAAAACCGTCATTGGCCCTGATATTGAAGTGGAACCCAACATCAAGGGCATCGCCTGTATTCCCCGAGTGGCGTGCGTAAATGTAGAAGTGCGTTATGCACAAGATGCAGCGTTGGAACTGAGCGACCTGCTTCAGGAATTGAACGAAGCGGACATTCGCATTTGTTCCTTTGAAACCACAAACGCTCAGTGGCGATTCGTTTTCCCACAGCACGAGGTTTCTCGAGGTGTTCAAATCATCAAAAAACGATGTTCGGTGGTGGATTACGAATACTTTGCTGCCATGTTGTCGTTTATTGGCTGCAGAGACATTGATTATCTTCAAGAAAAACTTGCTCTATATCACGACGTGAACGAAAGTCAACTCTACCAGTCTGCAACCTCGATTCACATGTTATCCAAGCGAGCAGACATCTCTCGTATGCTCGATGAAATGATGGCTTTGGTTTCAGAAAGCAGCGAGTGAATCACTCGGCTTGTCGCTCTCGGAAGCGCTGGAGGTGCGTTGGGAGGTTGAGTCCAAACAACACACCGACGGTGATGAACACAAACATCGTACCCAAGGCAACACCGTATACGGAAGTCAATTCAACAGATTCTCGCATTCGGTTGGCAGTATCGCCGGAAAAGATGCCGACGATCCAAGGAAGGATGGTGTTCGCAGACAACACGAACCAGGCCAACAAGGTGGCCAGAATGGGGTTGATGACCAGAGAGCGATGGTACTTCGAGACGATTTTCTTTGGGTTCATCACGTAAACTTCGTTCGTTCGGATGCTCGTATCGAGCATTGAATAACGGATGACACCGTTGCTGAGTTCGAAGTACATGATGAGCAGAACGGCGTAAACGACGACCAAAACAGACAACATCGTTGGATTGTTTTGGAGATTGAACAAATCGTTGGAAAGCGAGGTGGTTGACGATGCAAATCGCAAGATGGCCGTGATGAACAGAAGATTACTGCCCAAGGACAATCGTGCATCGCGCTTGAACGTCCCCATGAAACCGAGAACGGTCGCTGCTGCAATGATGGTCAACTGCATGATATTGGCGATGCCGAGGCTGCCGGTCAGAATGTACCAAAGCGTACCCTGAGGGGGTGAGATGATGTAGGTCAAGAAGGCCAAAGCGACCAAAATTCCGTACACTGCAATTTGCAGGTTTTGGACCATTTTATCCGGAGGCAAGAACTTCATCTTCGGAACCAACGGGCCACCGAGAAGGCTTTCGATGAAGCTTGGAATCTCGACGGTCGGGATGGCGTCCTTGGGGATGTCGCTTCCAGCACCAACTTGGCCAGCGGCTTTCTTTCGAGACGGCGCTGAAGAACGAACGGTCTTCCCGTCGTACAGGTGAGAGGTGTCGGCTGAAGGTCGATTAATCGTCATAACTTCACCTCAGAAACCTCGTGCTCCTGCAAGAGCGGTTGAGAGCAGCATGTCCGGTTCCCAATCCATGATGTTCACGCCAAGACCACGGAGTTCGCCGATGAGGACGTCTCGTTCAGTCTTCATGACCTCGTAGCCGGTTCGGTCAATACGCTTGGCATCGAACTCGAACTCGAGTGAAGAGGGCGAGAGGACAGTGACATCGAAATCACGTGCACGGAAGTCTCTCAGGGCATTGACGATGGTCGGGTCGTCTTCCAAGTTGGAAAGGAAGATGATGGGGCTTCCCTTGTTGATGTGAGGCAAGATGCGGTTGACAACGACCTGGAGCGGAATGTTTCCACGAGCCACGGCTCCTGCCAACTTGGTCAAAATGACGTAGAGTTGCTTCTTGCCGGTGTCGCGGTCAACGCTCACCACTTCATCTCCGTAGACGATGACACCTACGGAGTCTCGGCGTCCGAGGAAGTACTTGGCCAGCGAAGCAGCGGCCCGAGTGGAATACACCAGAGCGTTGCGGGACACCGGGCCCGTTTCAGCGACAGCACGCGAATCAACGATGATGATCACATCGGAAACAGCGTCTCGCTCACGCTCGTTCACCATGAGTTTGCCCGAGCGAGCGTAAGCCGACCAGTTGATGGCACGGAATGAATCGCCCTCGAAGTATTCACGCAGGGAGTAAAACTCCGAACCAGGACCCGGTTGTCGAATATTGACAGCACCGGTGAAAATCTTTGGCACACGGGATTTCACGAAGGTCTCCTTGAGGTCCTCCATCTTGGGGAAGACGAGGAAATCGTTGTAAACGTGCAGTTCCTTTTCTTTGTGGAACAATCCAAAGGCGTCTTGGATCCGAACCGTGACCGGCCCGAGGCTGTAGAAACCACGAAGTGGGCACTCGACGGTGTACTCAATGAAGGTCTCACGTCGAGGACCAAGTTCCATCAGGATGTAATTGGCACCTTCCTTGATTCGCATGACTTCAGGAACACGATCTCGAACTTCCAAAATCTTGGGTAACGAAGAGGTGTTCTGCATACGTAAAGTGACGTTCAATTCTCCATCCTCAAACATGCGTGCGCTGGACAGTTTCCGCATGGCGACAACGTTGCCCAAGGCAACGCCTTCCTCTCCACTCCATTCTTCAGCACGACGACCGCTCGATGCAACATCCGCATGGTTCCCAATGAGTGCAGCCCATGTAAGGAACACGAAGATAACCACGGCAATCGTGACGAGTTGAGTGTTTCGGAGCGTCAAGCCAAGCAGATACATGGCAACAGCTAGGCTGCC
>NZEQ01000087.1 GCA_002689105.1 Verrucomicrobiales bacterium
CGTCCATCACGGAGCCACTGGCGAACATTTACGCCATCCCCGACCACCTTCATGCGCTGTGCAACATGCTTGGTGATGGTTTGGTGCCGTCCAATGCTAAAGCCGGATATCTAGCCCGTATGCTTGCTCGCCGAGTTCTTCGGATGCGGGATGAATTGGACATTGACGTGCCGCTCTCGGAGCTGGCTACACATCACCTCGATGTCAACCTCGGAGGCTTACTCAACAAACAAACTCGCGACGGCTTGCTCACGATTCTTGCTTTGGAAGAAGAGCGGTACGTCGAAATGTTGAGAAAGGGGACGAATGTTATTCAGACCCAACTCAAGTCCATTTCGAAAAATGCTGCTGAAATTCCAGATGAACTTCTCTTCACCATGAACGATTCCCACGGCTTGGCACCTGATATGGCCATCACCTTGGCTCGCAGTGCAGGTTGGGCCAACGTCGCCTTGCGGACCGGTTTCTCCGCAGAAATGGCTGAGCGTCATGCCCGTATGGCCAAAGATGCGGCCAAGGCCTCGAGCAGTGAAGGTGATGTTCTCGAGGTCAACGGTCAACCGGCCACCACCTCGCTTTACTACGAGGACGCCTATTCTCAACGTTTCAAAAGCAAGGTTCTCGACTGCCTTCCAGCAGAAGGACACGGCCCGAAAGAGGCCACGCATGCCGTGGTTTTGGAATCGACATTGTTCTATCCTGAAGGTGGTGGTCAAGAGGGAGACCGAGGGCAACTTCAGCATAAGCAAGCGGTGGTTGAGGTTCTCGACACACAAAAAGTGGGTGATGTGATCGTGCATTTCACCGATGGCTCTCTCAAGGCGGGAGAAGAGGTAGAGGGCCGTCTCGATTGGAAACGGAGAAAGCAACTGATGGACCATCACACTGCTGTCCACATCGTTGGGGGTGCTGCTCGACGCCTTCTCGGCCCGCACATCTTCCAAGCAGGTTCTCATCTCACGGTTGAGAGCGGACGACTGGACATCACCCACTTTCATCGCTTGACTCGAGATGACCTGGACGCTATGGAGGACATGGCAAATGCAGTTCTTAGCGACGTACGTTCGACGGAAAAAACCGAATTGAACCGTCGTGATGCTGACCTTGTTCATGGCTTTGACCTCTATCAAGGAGGTGCACCCAAAGGAGATTCGATTCGAATCTTGAAAATCGCCGACCATGACATCCAAGCTTGCGGTGGAACGCATCATGATGAGCCGGGGCAAATCGGCTCCATTCGAATCGTCCGTTCCTCGGCAGTCCAGGACGGCGTGGAGCGTTTGCACGTCGTTGCAGGCGAGGCTGCACTGGCTTATGCGAGGTCTCAGGACGAACTGGTGCGCCAGTCGAGCGAAGTGTTCGGCGTTCACGGGGACGATTTGCCCAAAGCAGCTTCTCGCTTCTTCAAGGAATGGAAAGAACAACGGAAGTTGATTGAACATTTGGAATCTGAAATCGTACGTCTAAGGACCACGGGAGGAGGCGATGCCTCCTCGGAGGTTGATGGAGTTCGTGTGGTGGTGATGGAAATTGATGGAGACCTCAAATCCATGACCACGATGCTCAAGGAACTGACCCTCGATGCCTCCAATCCGACGTTGGCCGTACTTGGTTCAAAGGATGGAGGTGGGAAATTGATGATTGGCGTCACGGAGAACACCATCGCAAGTGAACGATACAATGCAGTGGATTTGCTTCGTTCGATTTCCTCTCACATCCGAGGTGGCGGTGGTGGTCGACCAACGTTCGCTCAAGGTGGCGGTTCGCATGCAGAAGGACTGAACGATGCTCTTGATGCTGCCCGGGAACAATTGGGCCTTTGATTTAGACCAGGCTTCTCAAGGCTTCCCGGTCAAAATGCGAGACGGCTTGTCCGTAGGCTTCTTCTGGCGAGAACCAAGCAGCTTCAGAGATTTCCTCGGTTTGGAGTGTGAGTTCATCCAGTTCCCCGTTCCAGGTGGCTCGGTAGGTGAAGGAAACGAACGATATCCCCTCGTCATTGAAGACATGTTGGGTGACGACGGGTTCCACATCGTCAAGGACAATGGAAAGACCCAGTTCCTCAAGGGTTTCTCGAACACAGCCAACTGCAGGGTGTTCGTTGTGGTCCATGTAGCCACCAGGGAGAGTCCAAAACCCTCTGAAGTGCCCTCGCTCAACCTTGCCCATCAAGACATGTCCACCGTCGTTGCAGACCATCACTTTTGAGACGAGCCGATGGATTGAGCGGTAAATCGAATCCCTGACAACAGGGTGAACTGCGTTGTCCGATGCACATTTGTCCTTCCATGCCCAATGCACGGGCCAATCCAATTTGGGGTAGGCTTTCACCACGACATACGTCTCTTGGCCATAGCGCAGGACAAGGGTTTCTTTTTCGATGAAGTTAATCCCCATGCTTTCGATTTCCTGTTTTGTAGGAAACCGTATCGACTCATCACCTTCCAATCGACCTTGAACAGGCCGTTTGGGCCCTTGGCCTTCATCGTTGACCAACAGGACCTTTCCGTCGTGTTCGAGGTACACGACTTCAGAGGGGTGCATGTGTCTGCCAATCCGTTCGGCGTCATGAAGACTCGCATCCAATCATTGGTGTATTTTGTGAAACTTCAAATCAGTCCAATGGCTGGCTCCCAACATGCGATTTGAACAATTGAACGAGGGTGTCTGGGCCATGACCTATCTGATCGTGGACGAGACCACCAAAGAAGCGGCCCTGGTTGACCCGGTCTACGATTTCATGGACAACTACACTTCGCTGCTCAACGAGCAAGGATTGAAGCTTGTTTACGCCATTGCCACCCACACACACGCAGACCACATCACCGCATGTTTCACTTTGCGTGAACAATTTGGCTGCGAGTACGTGATGTCCACCGAAACCGCAAGCCTTGGCGTTTCCATGCACGTGGATGACGAGGAGAAAATCATGCTCGGTTCCATCCCCATTCAATTCCACTCCGCTCCCGGCCACACCAACGATTCCATGATCGTCCACATCCCTGGCTACATGATGACGGGAGATTTCCTCTTCAACGGGGATGGCGGTGTAGGCCGAGATGACCTCCCGAGCGGTCGTGTTCAGGTCCACTGGGAAGCGCTTTCCGTTCTGGACCGTTTTGAGGGACACACCGTGGTCTGTTCGGGACACGACCCGCCCGGTACCACCATGATGTCTTTGGATTGGAACCGTGAGAACAACCCAATTCTCTCCATGACCTCGTTTGAAACCTTCCGTGTGTGGCAAGAAGAGACGGCCGCCAAACTAGGCGGTGTTTCAAAAATCAAAACCGCCATTCCAGCCAATCTTTTCGGCGAACTTCCTGAAAGTATCCCGTGGCTCGAGTAAATCTACTTCTTGAGTGGGTTCTTCGGGGCTTTGGTGTCTTTGGGGATGGTTGGGAGATTTTGCAATTCTTCAAACGTCAGTTGTTGATTAATTCCAGACTCAAAGGCGGACAGACGCTCGTTCATTCCCATTCGAACATTGAAATCGATACGACCCTTGGAGCGGGTTAAATCGTAAGAGAGCGGTTCCAAGTTTTCAATGACCTGTTCTTCGAAATCGTGGCGAACACGTTCACCCCGCCAAGAGGAGTAGCCCCAGCGATACGAAATGCCCACGATAGCCGCGCCGTAGAGAAGCGTGAGCACGACCGTAGCGAAGAGGACGGGATTGCCACCAACGTCTCGTGATTCCTCAAGCAGATTACGGCCAAGCAAAAAGAGAAGACCGATGCCAACAATGGGGTTGAGGACGCCTTCAAGCCATTGGTTTACGGGAACGAGGCGTCCTTTGGCAGGGTCAACAAAGACCAAATCGGCTTCAAAAGCCGTGTTCAATACGGATAACACTGAAAGGAGAACCATGTAGAGGAAGGAGGATACGACCAGCTCAACAATTAACGAATCAAGGTTGAAGACCCAATGGACGATGAGCCAGGCAAACAATCCCAAAAAAGCGGCCTGTGGCACGTAATTAAAGTGCTCAATGTGTTGTGAAAATTCCGTCAATGATTTGCGTTGTTCTCGACTTCCACGGTGGGGTTTTGGAATGTGTATCACCTGCCAGTGCATCAATCGCTCGATGGTTTTCAGGCTCCAAATCAGGAGTCGTTTCCGAATCAAGAGGTACTCCATGAAGAGCATGAATGGAAAACCGATCAGCACGAGCGGTAAGGCCATGATGGCGGAAAGAGGCAGAATGAGCAGTGCGGGCAACAACAGAAAGTGGGAAAGCGTGAGCGGATGGAGCATTTCGGCTTCGATGAGTCGTTGCTTGGCTGGTGGGATGCGAAGGTTGCGGGCAATATCGTCCAACGTTTGTGAAAACGAAGCCACTTGATGTCCCGAATCAAGGATTTGGCGAACCACGGTCCGGTATTCTGACACTTCGTGACCAACACCCACCCAAAATTGCCACGCAAGCCGCATTGGAAGAGCCAAAATGAGGGGCAGCGCCAAAATTCCTGCGCCCCAAAGTAGCTCTTGCATTTCGGACTCCACGGTGCTTCCTCATCCCGCCCACTCGCTAGGGGTTGTTGAAAACAACGGTTCCGTTTCGCCCAAACCGAATGTTCTAACGCCTTCGGGTTCTGTTCGGACCATGGCAACGATTGCCGTCACGGACGGGATGGATGAAAAGGCGGTCGCACGTCTCGAAAAAGCAGGTCATGATGTCGTTGTCAAGCACCTTGAGAAAGATGAATTGCTCAACGGGGCTTTGGAATCTTTTGACGCCATCATCGTCCGAAGCGCCACGAAACTCACCAAAGAAGTGTTGGAAGCATCGGGCGACCGATTGAAGGTGATCGGACGGGCAGGCGTTGGCGTTGACAACATCGACCTCATGACGGCTGGGTCAAAGGGCATCAAAGTGGTCAACGCTCCTCGGGCCAGTACTCAATCGGTTGTTGAACTAACCTTGGGGCACTTGTTGGCATCGATTCGTCATCTTCCTCGGTCCGATCGGAGTCTCCGTGATGGGAAGTGGGAAAAGAAGGCCATGAAGGGGTCAGAACTCTCTGGTAAAGCGCTCGGTCTCATCGGTTTTGGACGAATTGCGCAATCGGTCGGGCGTGTGGCACAAGCCATCGGGATGGAAATTCATGCCTACGACCCCTACCTCCCTCCCAAAGTTGCGAAATCACAAGGCACTCGCCTCCACAAAACCCTCGAATCCTTGTTCTCCAACTGCACTCACATCTCGATTCACTGCAATTTGACCGAGGAAACTCACCATCTTGTCAACGCCGAACGCTTGGCCTCCATGCCGCACATTGGGAAGGACGGTTCCCGCTGTGGCAGTCACATCGTCAATTGTGCGAGGGGAGGTATCGTTGACGAAGACGCTGTTCTTCAAGCCCTTGAATCGGGCACGCTCACCTCGGCCGCTCTGGATGTGTTTGAAAACGAGCCGGTTGACCCCGACCACCCGCTTCTTCAGATGGAACATTTCCATGGAACGCCCCACATTGGTGCTTCCACGGTGGAGGCTCAAGGTCGGGTCGGCATGGACATCGCCACCAACGTGATGGATGCGCTTGATGACCGACCTTGTGATTTCATTGTGAACAAGGCCTTCTTGTAGCACTTTCACTTTCAACAACTGGGTCTGCAATAAGCATCCCTTCCGCCTTGAGTCTCGTGGGGGTATGGGTCGAAGTGTGCCGCCATGGCGAACGCGTGTAGAACATGAATTGCAGCATTTAGCGCCTTACCGTCGGGCCCTTTCATCCGTTGACTGCGCCGCTTTTGATGCGCTTTTGGATGCGGTGCGGGAGCGACGTGCGGCGGGCGGTATGCTTCCAGCGGTGAACACCTGGCAGCCTACGGTTCTCAGCATGATGGTTGGGTTGATGGTGCAAATCAACCAACTTTCAGAACGAATACAAGCGCTTGAGGAACGGCATCGGCATGATTGAAGGATGGTTGTTGGATGTTCACGAGAACGAAACACGTAACGGTATGGTGGCATGGATTGTTGACGACCAAGGTGAGGCCCACGGGTGCATCCTTCCTTGGCAACCTTTGCTTCATGTTCACGCCTCACACCGTTGGCTTGATCGTTTGGAGCACTGGTTGAATCAACCCGAATTGCATCAGCGTTTTGGCATTGGAACCATCTTTTCCA
>NZEQ01000088.1 GCA_002689105.1 Verrucomicrobiales bacterium
CAAATGGCGTCGCGACCCATGGATGACATGGATGCAGGGACGCTTATGGTGGTTTTGAATGACTCATAAGCCTGAATCAAACCTTCAAAAGTCGCGTCGTCTTGCTCTCGCCATGGAACGGATGATCGTCGGCGGCGGTTGCTTTTGGTGCGTCGAAGGAGCCTACAAACAAATCCACGGTGTTGAGTCGGCCCTCCCCGCCTACGCAGGTGGCCATGACCCCCATCCCACCTACCAAGCGGTCTGCAGCGGCACCACCGGCCACGCCGAGGTGGTTGAAGTCCAGTTTGACCCGACCGTCATCTCCTACGAAACGCTTCTTGAGGTGTTCTTCACGGTGCACGATCCGACCCAACTCAACCGACAAGGCAACGACATCGGGACGCAGTACCGCTCGTGCATCATGCCGCTTTCTGAGGAGCAGCGAGCGACGGCCGAGGCCATCATCGCCGACATGGGCAACGTCTACGACGACCCCATCGTGACCACGCTCGAGGAACCGATTCACTTCTTGATTGCCGAAAAGAAACACCACGACTACTACGCTCGAAACCCCTACCAGGGCTATTGCGCTGCCGTGGTCGGGCCGAAGATCGCCAAGGTTCGTGCCAAGCACGCTCACTTGTATCGCTGAGACCTCAACAAGGCCTCAACGCACCGAGGCCTCCAAAAAGCCGCCATCTGCGAGATGGGTGAGGTTCAAGAGTCGCCGATTATGACGAAGCATCATGGTGAACAGCATCCCCAAACCACCGACCCCCGTCAACGAACCCGTCCTCGGCTACTTGCCCGGAAGCAAGGAGCGAGCCGACCTTGAGGCAGAACTCAAGCGTCAGTCGGCCGAAGTACTGGAGATTCCCTGCATCATCAACGGGGAGGAAGTCTTCACCGGCGACGTGGTTGAGCAAGTCATGCCCCACAACCACGGCCACGTTATCGCTCGGGTCCACATGGCCGGCAAGAAGGAAGTCAACGCTGCCATTGAGGCTGCTCTGGGAGCACATGAGATGTGGTCCACCATGCCCTGGCAGGCCCGTGCGGCGATTTTCCTCAAGGCCAGTGAATTGCTCAAAGGACCACGCCGTGCTGAAATCAATGCCTCGACGATGCTGAATCAGTCCAAGACCTGCCATCAAGCAGAGATTGACTCGGCCTGCGAACTCATCGATTTCTGGCGCTTCAACTCCGACTATGCTCGCCAAATCTACGAAGACATGCAACCTCCGATCTCACCCTCATCCATGTGGAACTCCAGCGAAGTTCGACCCCTGGAAGGTTTCGTGTTCTCGGTGACGCCGTTCAACTTCTCCAGCATCGCTGCCAACCTCCCGTCCTGTGCCGCCATCATGGGCAACGTCGGTGTGTGGAAGCCCTCACGAAATTCCTACGTCTCCAACTACCGATTGATGCGCCTCATGATGGATGCGGGCCTCCCCGCTGGCGTCATCAACTTCATCCCTGGACGGGCCGCTGTGGTCGGCGATATTTGCTTGGCGCACCGCGAGTTAGCAGGTATTCACTTCACCGGTTCAACCCGCGTCTTCCGCCAAATGTGGCGAGACGTGGCCAACAATCTGGAGAACCTCAAATCCTACCCTCGTATTGTCGGTGAAACCGGTGGCAAGGACTTCATCGTCGCCCACCCCGATTGCGACCGTCAAGCCTTGCTGGTCGCTATGCTCCGTGGTGGATTTGAGTTTCAAGGACAGAAGTGCAGCGCCGCCAGCCGTGTCTACGTCCCCCGCTCGGTTTGGGACGCCATCAAGGATGATTACGTCGCCGAAGTCAACAAGATCACCGTCGGCGACGTCAGCGATTTCAGCAACTTCCTGGGCGCCGTCATCGACAAGAAGGCCTTCGACAGCATCACCGGCTACATCGACCGGGCTGCGGCCAACCCCGATTGTGAAATCGTCACTGGCGGCACCTACGATGACAGCACTGGATACTTCATTCAGCCCACAACGATCGTGTGCAACGACCCGAGAAGCGAGACCATGGCCGAGGAAATCTTCGGACCTGTTCTCTCCGTCCACGTTTATGCGGATGATGATTTCGAAGCCACTTTGGAATTGTGCGACACCACCTCGGAGTATGCCCTGACCGGTTCCATCTTCGCCAAAGACCGACGCCACATCGAGACCGCTGCCGCTGCGCTGCGCTACAGTGCCGGTAATTTCTACATCAACGACAAACCAACCGGCGCCGTGGTTGGCCAGCAACCGTTTGGCGGTGCACGAGGCAGCGGTACCAACGACAAAGCCGGCAGCCCGCTGAATCTCCTTCGCTGGGTCAGCCCCCGCTCCATCAAGGAGACGTTTGCACCGCCCCACGACTGGACCTATGGTTTCCTCGAATGAACATCATTCAGGATTGAACGTCAGAGGAAGGCGCTCCATCGTCATCGGAGACAGACTCAGCATCTTCCTCTTGCGAGGATGATTCGGCTGTTTCCTCGCTCTGCTCTTCAACGCCAAGGGCGTGAACCTCTTCTGGCTGAGGTACCGCCTCGGTTTGAATCGTTGGCGCCGGTTCACCGAGGCTTGCTTGAGGATTCTCTTGGGATGAATAAACCTCCCAATTACCGTTGTTGTTCCATTCGAGGGTCCCGTCGCTGAGCGTACGCCATTCGTAGCCACTTTCGGTCCAGACTTCGAGTGGGTATCGTGTCTCAGTTGGGTTCAATTTTGGAGTGGCCAACTCGTCCTCGAGCGCAGGAATTGGTGGGAATGGCAACTCTGGACCGTTGGCCCAGAGGTCATCGATGGATGGCAGCGGCTTTTCTACCGTTTCAACTTCAGGAAGAGAAGGTGCTTGTTGGCGGCGGCGTACGAGGACGGCCCCGATGGTCAACAGCAACAACAAGACGACGATCATTCGCAGAACTTGCCGCTGATTTTCTGCTTCTTGGACATCACCAACACCATCACCGTCTGAATCCAACTGTTCCTCCGGGTCATAGGGGAAGGCATCAAGCTGGTCGGGAGCGCCATCATCATCGTCATCGGGGTCGGCCACATCAGGAAGACCATCACCGTCAAAGTCCGGCACACAGAACGTTTCATCCTCAGCCCCTCGTTCCAAAGTAGAGGTGCCCTCTGGACACATGATTTGTGTAATGGATGTCATGAATGGAACATAATACCCCTGGTCAGCGAGAAGGCATGAAGCACCACCGTCCCCGGGTTGATAACTTCCAAACGTGCATGGTAGCTGTTCGAGTTGACCGAGTTCATCGACATAGTGCCCTTTCGAAGCTTGGAGACAGTCCTCCACTTTCGCACCTCCTTCGTTCGGGTTGTAGGTCCCCAACGGACAAAGCATGACGTTGAATTGCCCGGTTCCGAGCGATGAATCAACAAACGACCCCGGTGGAGCCACAAGACAGCCCGATTGAGCAGCCTCGGGTTGGTACGTGCCGAACGGACATTCGAACTGAACGCGGGAACTTGTTGTATCAACGAAGTGGCCAACATCTGCCTCGATGCACATTGCCATCCCACTGTCGGGTTGATAGAATCCAAGTTGACATGCATCCTGACGGTAGGAGGCCGTGGTGTTGACGAAATGTCCTGGCGACGCGTTGTCGCAAAAGGTCATGCCCTCATCGCGTTGATAGGTTCCAATCGGACAAGGGTCTTGTTGAGAGGCCGCTCTATCGGGGACATGATGGCCAATTTCGGCCTGCAAACAGGCCGTTTCACTGACGCCACCTTCGTTGGGATTGTAGGTCCCAGCCTGGCATGCCCGTTGACTGAGTTTGCCCTCACCATCAACAAAGTATCCGGGTTCAGCAAGTTCACAAAACGCCATGCCGCCCAAGGGTTGGTAACTTCCAGCAGAGCATTTTTGCTGATAACTTGCTCCCGGTAGAGCGGTGAAATGACCTGGGGAGGTCAAAATGCAGACCGTCGAACCACTCGCCGTTTGGAAGCTACCAGGTTCGCAAGCCGTCTGGTTGGGTGCAGCGGTAGAATTCACATAGAAACCGGGATCGGCGTCAAAGCAACGGGTTTGACCGGAGAGATTCTGATAGGTCCCCGGTTGACAGGGCGTCTGGTTGGTTTGGGCAAAACCCTCCACCACATAACCGAGATCTGCAGCGAAACAATTGGATTGACCTGCCAACGGCTGATATGTTCCAGGCGAACATGGAACCGGCTCACTGTTGCCCATCATCGGAGCATAATATCCTGGTTCGACCGTGATGCAATCTGCTTCGTTGGTCGAAGTCGGGTTGGGATTGTAGGTTCCACTTGGGCATGGAATCGCAGCGGTATTCCCCGTACCGTTTGCATACCAACCTTCCCCCGCATCGATGCATGAGGTTGAATTCGTGTTGGGCTGGTAGGTTCCTTCTTCACAGGGCGTTTGGTCGACCTGCCCAGCTGCCGGAGAGTAATGTCCAGGAGATGTGATGAGGCAATCACTGTCTGAGGTTGAACCCGAACTGGGATTGTAGGTTCCGGGAGGGCACATTTTTTGGCTGTATTGGCCCTGTTGGTCAACATAATGCCCTGGTTCGGCATCAAGACACCACGATGAAGAATTGGCTCCCGAGAGGGGGTTGTAGGTGCCCTTTGGACAGAAGGTGACGCTGGAGGAACCTGGCGTATCGACGTAGGAGCCCGGGAAGGCCAGGCTGCACATGGCCACCGATGTGGCGCCGTATTGGGTGCCGTATGTACCTGCGGGACAGGGTGTGGAGGCGTTAGCCCCCGTGGTATCCACGTAAGATCCAGGTGGCGCATCATCGCAATACGAACGGCCGCTGTTGGCCTGGTAAGTTCCATAGTTACAGGGTGTTTGCGTGGTCATCCCGTAACCTGCGACATAGTGCCCAGGGTCTGCATCAAGGCACGACGATTGGCCGGACTTTGGCTGGTACGTTCCGTAGTAACAGTCGTACTGGTAATACGAACCGTTGTTGGCGACAAAATAACCCGGGTCGGCGGGTATGCATGTGATCTGGCCTTCGAGCGGTTGATAGGTTCCCATGTTGCATGGGGTTTGTGCCGTGGCACCGAAACCAGACACGTAGTTTCCTCTCGTGGCTGGAGAGGGGTACAACATACCGACATTGGGGACATAAGTCCCTGGGTGGGCATCAGCACACCCATAGGCGCCGTATTTTCCGGTCGGGCAAGAAACCGAACGGTACAGCGTGGTGTTGTAATCATCATCATCATCGTCCCAACCGTCACCGTCGCTGTCGTTTGAATCGAGCACGGCTTGTTGTTCATTCAACACACCGTTACCATCCCAGTCGCGCTCAGGTAGCGCAATGTCTCGGTTGAAAGGTTGTCCAGCAACCAGCGTTGGAACATAGCGATCGGAAGAAACCCCGTTGCCCAATTGCCCGGCATTGTTAAGCCCCCAACACCAAGATTCGTTGGTGCTTGTTAAAGCGCATGTGTGTGCGTTCAGAGCAGAGAGTTTCACGATGGTCCCGTTGGTTGAAAGATTGAATTGGGGACCAGGAGTTGAGATACTGGAGGGTGTCGTTGGCCCCAATACTCCGAGTTCCTCACCGCCCCAACACGAGAGGTTCCCGTTTGAAAGCGAAGCACATGTGTGTTGCCAACCCGCCGTGATGTTGACTGCCGTGAGACCAGTCCCAAACGAACCCACCGTTTGGGGCGTGGCTCGGTTGTACTGCGTTTGTCCGTCACCAAGTTGGCCTGCATCGGCCCTCCCCCAGCACTTCATCCCGTTGTTGGTGATGGCACAGGTGTGGCCGTAACCGGCATCAATGGAGGTTGCTGTGGTGCTTGACCCACTGCTCAGCGTTTGCACGTATGTTGGTACAAGCATGTTGGTGAATGAACCTGTACCGATGGCTCCCCATCCGTTGTAGCCCCAACACACGACACTCCCGTCATCCAACAACACACAGGTGTGGAAATAACCGGAGGTGATGGCGACGCCCGTCCGGGCAGATGAACCGAGCACAGAAGTGTACACGGGTGTGGTGCTTGAAGTGGTCGCCCAGCCAGCACCCAACTGCCCGTAGGAACCATCTCCCCAACACATCACGCTTCCGTTGGTCAACAGAGCACAGGTGTGTTCATCTCCCAAGGCGAGATCAACCGCCTTCGCACCGGATGGCAGGCTGACATTGACAGGAACACGCGACTCTGATGTCCCGCCATTGCCCAACTGGCCTTCGGCACCCTTCCCCCAACACTGAACATCGCCGGAGGTATCAACAGCGCAGGAGTGCGTTGTCCCTGTTCGAACCACGCTTGCATTGCGATTGATTCCGTAATCCTGGATATAGGTTGCATGGGCATCCGCAACGGGATGGCTTGAGCCAACCTGGTTGTCCGAATTATCGCCCCAACAGGCAACGGAACCGTTGTTGAGCGCAGCACACGTGTGCCAACCACCGGAGGCAACATCACTGATGGACGATGAAACGACATCAACAGCCACAGGAGTGGATGCTTCAGCCTCGCCTACACCCAGTTGACCAAGGTAACCAAAACCCCAACATGCAGCATTGCCGTCGTCCAACAATGCGCAGGTATGAACATTGTTGAGCGTAAGTGCGACCGGTTTGGCCGTTCCGGCAAGAGATTGCACGAGCACGGGCGTGGTTGAATTCGTGGTAGAGTTGTCACCGAGTTGTCCAACGATGTTGTCGCCCCAACACGAGATGTTCTGGTCCGAGAGCAAGACGCAACCGTGTCGCCAACCGACAGCAACGCTGACGGCGTCTTCGTTTCCGGGGAACGACGAGACCTCCTGAGGTGTGTTTGAGTTGGCCGTGTTGTTGTTGCCCAGTTGCCCATGACCGCCTGCGCCCCAACATGAGACGGAGGCGTCGTCAAGCAAAGCGCAGGTTGTGTTTCCCCCAGCATCAATGGCGATGGCTTTTCTGTTTTGGCCAAAGGGCTGAACGTACCAAGGCGTGTCATCGTAAGCGTTCGTGTAACCCCGGCCGAGCTGACCCACCGAATTGTTTCCCCAACAAGCCACCGAGCCGTTCACAACAATGGCACATGAATGGTCCCCTCCGAGACCCAAAGCTTTGGCATGTCCAAACGAACTCATGTCAACGAAGTTGCTGTATTGTGGACCCGTTGAGGGATTTTGTGTGGGAGAGGTCCCGACTTGCCCACGGTTGTTGGCCCCCCAGCATGAGACGTTTCCATCGTTCAAAATCACGCACGAATGGTCGGCTCCAGAGTCAAGTGCTACAGGGGCACTACCAAATGCAAAATTTGTCGAGAGGTACGAAGGCTCCTCGGTGTTTGAACCCCACCAAGATGAGGAGGCTTGTTGCTGGGTGGTTGAACCCCAACAACTCACACCACTTCCGTATGAATTGAAAGCCAGCACGCAGGTATGACTGTATCCAGCAGAAATGCTCGTCGCCGTGAGGCCGGCAGAAGCATTAATTCCCCATAAAACGCTATCAGGGACATACTGTAACGATGTTTCCAAACCGTTTCCAAGTTGCCCTTCGTCATCGGAACCCCAACAGGAAATGGACATGTTATCCAAAATTGCACAGGTGTGATGGCCACCCGCTGTTAGTGTGGCCTCGGAGAACACGGTACCCTCGTGGAACCCTGGAGCGTTGAGAGCGGTGGGGACTGGAATCACTTCGGCTGATTCATAGGGCTCATCAAGCACCTCAACTTGCACCTCAGCAGGCATGTGGACAGAAGACGCCCAAGACTGGAGAATGAACATCAGAACGACCACGAGCGAACCATGGAAATTTCTATTCATACTTTATGTAACCAAAACCTCGGTAAAGACATTTTCCCGACAAACACAGACTGTAGACACCTGTTTAGCTGGATGAATTGATGTTTTTCGTTCAGATTCTTTATTCCCCATTCATTCGAGCGGTTTTTCTGTTCTTTTTTCGCTCAATTCTGGCTTTGTGAGCGGTTTCTGCCTTCTCCAGAATGTAAAGAGGCTCGAACCGTGTGGAAATCAAACCAATGAGGTACCACCCTAAACTCAGGACGAGGGTGGCCACCATCACGGTAAGGGCTGACCACATGAGGAGATTGCCCTCAGTGAGTCCCCAAGCCCAGCCACCGACCAAGACCATGCAAACGGGCAGGAACCATCGTGCGGCATAACTTGGAGTGGACATCCCTTTGTGGTCTCTTCTTGGAGCAAAGGCAGAAGCCAACCACGACATGGAGGGAAACGCAGTTCAGATGTATTTGAACGGCCGTTTTTTCTCGCACCGTTCATGAAGGATGACATGATAGCCCGACTTACCTGCAATGATGATGGCCTCTGCCGAATGCTGTAATTCAGTGACGAATGATGGGCGAACTGAGCAGGTACCGCTCCTTGGTGAACGTCATGCAGCCGTTGCTTCAACCCCAGCAACTCCAGCAAGTCCCCTTGACACCAGTACCAAACCAACTCGCCGTTTGGAAGGCGTCAACACCGTGGCAAACCGTCCGCTCAATGCTCGGGTTGGTCATCGTCTGCTTCTTCATCTCTCAAATTGCAGTTTTCATCGTGGCCGGCTACATTGATGGGGACATGAACGGCACCATCGGCCCCTTTGACCCACTGATCTCCTTTCTTGGGGGGGTCTGTTTGGCACCTTTCCTGATGCTCTTCTTTTTTCTTCGCCGACCCAAACTCACCCACACGGTCCAAGCCTACCCCTCAACAACAGGGAGCCAATTCCATGCTCTGGCCGGTGGGGCCGTGGTCCGCTCACCCGGGCCGACCGTGGTCCAACATCATCTCTTCCGGTCGACGGCTCCGTTGGAAATGCCACGCCCTAAGCATCTCTGGCTGCTCTTTATCCTCGGTGTGGGCGTTTCCACCCTATGTCTGCTCCCGTTGACCATTTTCGGTGTGAACGCCCTAACGTTGCTTCTTGCCGTGGCCATCGTGCTCCCTGCATGGTTGATTGGATTCTCAACCCCCGTCTTTGCCTGGTGGTCCATCCCCAGCCGCCACATGGGCATTCACATATCGAGACGAGATGCCGAGTGGATTTTGGCCGCAGGCATGTTGTCGACGGTTCCAGCGATCGTGATCAATTCGTTGATTTCCCCCATCCTTGTGTCCATGGTCGGCCTTGATGCAGCGGCAACCGGTACCTTGGGAGAAGGAATGATTCTGTTTCTTTCTGCTCCAATCGGGGAAGAAATCTCAAAAATGTTGGCGGTTTTAGCACTGAGTCATCTGATCATTTCACCAAAACACGGGTTCTATGTTGGTTCAACCGTAGGTTTGGGCTTCGCATTGTTGGAAAATGCAATGTACATCTCCATGGCGCTGGCCAGCGATTACAGCAGCATTGCTTACTTCTTTACGGCAACCTTGCGAGGTTTGAGTTCGGTACCCGGTCATGCCATGTGGACCGGACTGAGCGGCTACGCTATCGGTTGCTGGTTGGCCAAAGGGAATCGCCTTCCATCTCTTTCAGGAACTTCCTACATTTCGGAGGATGCTGATGCGACATGGGTCCTCTATGACAAACAAGGGCGTGCCGTACCCAACACCACTTGGAACACCCTCCCTTCCCAACGGATGGCCAAACTCTTGAACCGGCATCGAAAACATGCCTGGCCCATGCCTCAAACCATCGCAGGCGGGCTGTTCCTCGCCATCCTCGGCCACGCATTATGGAACGGTTCATCTTGGGGAGTGGGCATGTTGCTGGCTGACAGCGACACCCTGCTTGCCGTTTTTCTTCAGTTAGCGTGGCTGCTGGTGATGGTCGTCGGGCTTTGGGTGTGCATTCTTCGGTGGCTACCGACCATTGTTTTAGAGGCAAAAAACCAACATTGAGCGTCGTTATCGGGTCATGTCTTCAAAAACCAACCCCAACTGGCGAACAGTGGACAGTTTCACTGGACAGGCCAAAGGTGGTTGAAGATGGATGTCTTTTCCAGCGGACCCAACACGGGAAATTTGGTGGTGACGGCCGGCCTTGTCGTGTTCCTTTTGGTGATGTCATCAAGGGCCAAAATGCTTGACTCCATGGGCTCCAAAGCGGCCGCTGGCCTCGGACTTATCGTAGGAGGCTTGGGTCATTGGACATGGTTGCTGATCCTCTTGGGTTTCTTGCTCAGTTCTCACAAAGCCACCAAATGGCGATTTGAAGAAAAGAAAGCGCTCGGATTGAGCGAGTCGAGTGATGGCCACCGAGGCTGGACCAATGTGGTCGCCAACGGCGCCATACCGGGACTGATTTGCATCTACGCCTATCTTTCCGAGGATTGGACCACCATCATCTGGGTCTTTGGTGCGGCGGTGGCCGTGGCCGCATCCGATACCTTTGCCAGTGAAATCGGGTGCCTTGACCCTCGTGTTCGCATGATCACCACCTTCAAGTCCTGCGAGCAAGGAGAAAACGGTGGATTCTCTCCAAACGGACAGTTGGCAGCCGCCATTGGCTCATCGGTGGTGGCGGTCCTCACGTACATCGCCTGGTGGCTCACCGCCGCGGACACCTCTTCGGCAAATGGAACACAACTCTGCGCTGTTTTGGCCATCATCGGCTGGCTTGGTTGTCAAATCGACAGCTACCTCGGCGCCCTCCTTGAGAACCGAGGCTACATGTCCAAGGGAGCAGTGAACGCTTCAGCCATCAGCGGTGGCGTCATCATGATGTTCGCCTACCTCGCAAGCCTGTGATGCACCTGTTCATCGGTGCATTGGCTTCTTGAACCGAAACGGTCTGGTCGTCGCATGGGGCGTCGAGCATGGGCCATTGGGACCTTGTGTCTGCTCCTTATGGTCGGTGCCAGTGGCATGGTTCAGGCCAACGAAAACCTGACTTATGAGCCTGGTTTTGTTGAGTGGTCCGTCACGCCTCACGAACGATTGTATGTCGAGGGCCTTGATGTCGAAGAAGCCGTCCTCCAGCGAGGACAAACCGACTCTGCAATCGGCGGGCTTACCGTCGGCGTAACCAACGGACCTGTACCTGTTTTTACCCTTCAGAGCCCCCCTGTTGAACAACCGATTGAGGCGCAGGCGTTCATGAGCGTGTATTTCTCAGCCATCATCGAAGGCGGAGGTGGCCCCCAATCCTGCACCCGCCAAACCTGGACTGATTCCAGCACCACGCTGTATTACAGTGTGGGCGTTGGGGGTCAAGAACTCTACAACGCAGAAGTCACACAGACCTTGGACACCTCTGCCGAAGCCGACGCCATGAATTTCTCAGGCGACCTGCAGAACGTCACCCTCAGCATGTCGCCCGGTGATAGCATCACGCTCAGCGTCTCCATTGAGCACCGCTGCCTCGGCACCCAAGCAAGAGTCCAGTGGGGAGGGTTTGAGCAAAACAGCGGAGGCGTCGTCATTCAAGGTGTCCTCTATCAACCGGAAGCACGAATTCTCGTCGACGCATCCAGACTGGCCCACGTTGAACTCGAACACCGCCTACCGTGGGGCCTTGAAGACTTACGTGATGAGAAATGGGAGATTTGGGGTCCGTTGTTGCCAACCGACAAATCCATTCGCGACGGGGAATATCTCGTTGAAACAAGCGCTGGTCGTATTCGAATGACACGCGACCTTGGCAACAATAACAGCGTCTATACGTGGTCGGGAGCAAAGCCGTTGCCACTTGGTGAGATGAACCTTCAATTTTGTTTGCGAACCATCGCTGGAGACTTGAACAGCGACTGTCATGCGGAGGGCATCCTTCGCTTCGAAGTGAACGGGCCCGACGACGGTTTTGCAAGCGCTCCGGTTTGGTTGACCTTGACCACCGCGCTGGCTCTTCTCGGGTATGTGGTGAACGCCTTCCGGAGCGGACTGATGTTGCCGCTGCCCATCCTTGGCGCCCTGGTGGCGCTGGCCCTTCTCACGCTACCGACGGTGTTTGACCAGCCCAACCTCGGCGCTGATGCCGTGATCTTGGACAACACCAAAATCCTCGATGCTGAACTCACGCGTCCCGATGGGTCTTCGGCCACCATCAGTGAATTGCTCGCTGGAAACGAAGCCCTCATCATCGGCCTCGTGCTTCCAGGTTCAGAACAAATTTTGACTCAGGCCAACGAATTTAACCGCTCCATCGACCAGTTGGGTGAACGTGTTGAGGTGATTCACATCGTTACGGGCGAAGACGCACGGATGACCGATGTCACTTCTCTCTCCGCTTCAACCAACGCCTCGTGGAACGTCTACCTCGATGAGGATAGTGTGTTCGCAGAAAGCCTGCCAACCGGTGCTTCCGATGCAGTGGTCATCGTTGACCCCGGCATGCACGTGACGTTCTCACAAACATCCTCTGCGGCGATGCTCGACATCGTTGAAGCGGTGGACGCCATCAAGAGCGGAGGTTCAAACTCCTTTGCCTCGTACTTTGGCCTGCTGTTTGGCCCCGGACTCTTCCTCTTCTTGCTCGCCCTTCCCCGAGAAGAGTGGACGGCCCCAGAAGAGCCGCTCCCCCCTGGATTGCTGTGGGGCTCTATTGTGCTTGCCGGCGGTGCGGGGGCGCTTTTGATCAACCTTCCTGCCTTGTTGCTCACGCTCATTCCAGTGGGCATGACCGCTCGGTTCTTGCTTGACATCGCCATGATGATTTGGATGCTGGAAATGTGTTTCTTCACGGCTCGTCGGGGCGCCCCTTACGAAGCCGACTTCCTCGGCCGATTATTGCACCGAAGTTTCCCCCAGGGATTCCGAGATTGGCGAGACCCTGTTGACATGGACCGCGATGTGCTCCTGGGCATCTGGATGGGCTGGTTCGGTTGGTTGGCCTTCCCCCATCTTTACCCCCAAGCCGTGGCCTCCTCTGCCTTGGCTGGTGGAAGTGGCATCGGCATGGCCGTGTTCTTCCTCCTGCTCTTCACCTTCTCCGCGGGCTTTGTCGTTCTGTTGCTTCGCATCGTCTCGTCATGGGGAGGACCGTTTTCTCGACTCTTTGGGAAGTTTGGCGGCGAAGTCTTTGCCCAATTCGTGGGATGGATCCTGACGCCAATGGCACTCTGGATGGCCGTCAATGCCACGCTCAATGTCTTCGACCTTGGCGTTCTCTAAACACGAGCGTTATGAGGGTTAACCCCAATGGTTCGAAGCATGAAACCATCCAAGCCCCACTGGAGCCAAACAAGCTCTCGCCTCATGAATGCCTGCCCACGCGCTTGGGCCATCACCTATGGAACGACAACCGGTCATTTCAGGTCGGCAAAGCGACCCCTGCCAAACCCTCCAAGAACTTTTGATGACCTCCTCACGCGAAGCATGAGAACGACATGGTTGAGGCGCTTGAGCGACCAATATCAGCGCAAAGTATGGTCCACCCCTTACGCAAAGAGGACGTTTGACAACACGGTGGACGATGCCATCGACCATCTCAACATGACCGTTCCTCCTTTACACCTTGAGATGGGAAAGTATCGGTCCATCAAACAACTTCGTTTGCTTGAACAATCTCAGACCCTCCGTCCTTTGTTCACGGGGGAACCGAGAAGATGGGCCTATTTTGACCGACGAAAGTCCGCTGAGGTCAGGGGAATTGAAGTCTATGCAGCTCCGGATGTGGCCGTTTTCCATCAGCATCGATGGACCTTGGTACGCCTTCAATTTCGCTCATCACGACGCCCGTTGCTTGGGCAACAATTGGAGCATTTATTGATGATTCATTGGGCCAGAAGTCAGCCCGGTTTTCCAGAGGACTTGGCGGCGTACAGAGTGAAGGTGGTTCGGTGGCAAGCCCACAGATGGAAGGAACATACGGTCGAAGTAAGCCAAGAGTTACTTGACCAATCCATGGCCCTGATGGCCCATGATGCTCAAGAGATGAAATGGCTTCAACGGTGGGCCTGTGCTGACCCGTCCTTTGCGTCTCTCCCACTTGCAAGCCATCATGAAGAATGCCATACTTGCCCTCATCGACCGAATTGCCCAGCAAAGAACGGTCTGGCTTCCGCAAAACGTGCTCAAGAAAAGATGCTCGTCTCGAGAGATCAAAGCGAAGCGACCAAATCGGCCAACACCGCATGAACATCGGCCGCCTTGGTTACACCGCTGGCCAGCAAAACGCCTTCTGCGCCCAGTTCCAAGGCCTTGGCTACATCTTGTCCATTCTTCACACCCGCTCCGCAGAGTACACGAACCGAGGGGTTCACCGCTTTCACAGCGGCCACCGTATCGCTAACGATGGAGGGGTCGGCGGTGGTCACGGAAATGTCGCCACCGATGAGTTCAGGCGGTTCAACCGCAATGTAGGTCGGGTTCAGCGAAGCCAGTGCCTTCGCTTCATCAACGTCCGCTGCACACGCACAAACTGGAAACCCCTCGGGCAACATCTCGAGCAAAGACCGAACATGGTTCAACTCAACCTTGTGCTCGGCGTGGTTGATGATGCTTCCACTCGCTCCTCGCTGCATGGCGGTTTGCGGTTCAAGCCAACCTGTGAATCCACCCAAACCTACAGGGTCAAGGTGCTGCGACCATACCTCTACCCCGGTCGCCTGCTGAGCCAGGACGGCCAAATCAAAGGCAGAAGCCACCGCTACGAAAGTGGCGGGGCCATCAGCGTGAGATTCCATGGCCTTGAGTAAGGCTTCAGCCTCAGTTCCTGAAGCGGAGGCGTAAGTCTTGAAGTTGACAACGATCATGGGGCGGTCCATGAAACGCTGTGCAGTGCTCTTGTTTTTAGCAAGTTTCCCTCTTTGTGGTGCAACGGGAGGATTGAGAGCCTTCAAACGGGCCATGAGCCACCGTGTTGTACCGTTCCATCGGGCACCACAGCCTCGTGGTCAACCACCACGCCATCAAGATGACATTCGTTCCCAATGCGAGCCCCTTTACCGATGAGCGATGCGACGATGTGGGCCTTATTTCCCACATGAGCGCCCTCGAGGAGCGTCGACATGGACACGGAGGATTGGCCGATTTGACAGCCCTCGGAAATCATGCTGTGCTCTAGCGTGGCGCCGGGAAGAACTCCATCCCGCACCTCTTGACTCGCAAACCACGACGGTTTCGAGCCTCCAACATGCCCTGAATTGAAGCGTTGATGTTCAATAGAGGCCTTGACCGCTTCAGTCCATGCCTCGGGCGTGCCAGCGTCGATGAAATAGCCCTCAAAGGGTACGCCGCTCAACAAGCCTTCAGCTGCCAATTGTGGAAAGACATCTCGCTCAATCGAATGTCGGCCCTGAGGCATCCAATCAAACACATCATCGTTGAAGATGTAAGAGCCTGCATTGATGAGGTGAGAGAAGACATCCTCCGGTTTGGGTTTCTCCATGAATCGAGTGATTTTGTGATCATCATCCAGTCCAACAATTCCGAATCGAGTGGGGTCTTCTACTTCCCACAAGCCCAACGTGCCAACCGACCCGTTTGCGCGGTGCATGTCCAGCACCTTGGTTGAATCAAGCGAGGAGATGATGTCGCCGTTAAAGCAGGCAAAAGTACCGCTGACCACGTCCCTGCAATTGCCCAAAGCACCACCGGTTCCGAGTGGCTCATCCTCCGGCACGATGCGAACATCAAACGGGGCATCGGCTGCTTGGAAGTGGGCTTTGATTTGATCCACACGATAACCACCGGCCACGACCACTTCATCCACCGTATCAACTGGAAGTGAACGAACCACGTGTTCAAGGAGGGTTTGGTCAAGGACAGGAAGCAAGGGCTTGGGGACCGTATTGGTCCACGGGCGCAGCCGAGAGCCAACGCCACCTGCGAGCACCACGACCTGCATCATCTGCTCCTCCCGTGTCTATGTTATCAACACCGCGCCAGGGTCAGGATGCATCATACGACTCCAAAGTATTCAAAGACGGGCTTTCAATGGTTAAGTTTGGAGAGCAACATGAACATCCACGAGTATCAAGGTAAGGCACTGCTCAAAGCACACGGCGTCCCCGTGCTCGAAGGGGTGCATTGCACCACCGTAGACCAAGCATTGGCCGCTTACGACCAACTCGGCTCCAAAGTTGTGGCCGTGAAATCCCAAATCCATGCCGGTGGCCGAGGGAAAGGCAACCTGTACGCTCCTGACACCGGCGACCTCGTCATGGAGGGCGGTGTGAAAATTGCCTTCGCCAAAGACGAAGTGGAAACCTACGCCACCAACATTCTGGGCAACGTTCTGGTGACCATCCAAACCGGAGCCGATGGAAAATTGGTTCGCAACCTCTACGTGGAAGCCGGGTGCGACATTGCCCACGAATACTACCTCGCCATTTTGGTTGACAGGGAGAACAAGTCGGTCCTCATCATGGCCTCAACCGAAGGCGGGATGGACATCGAACACGTGGCTGAAACGACGCCCGAAAAAATCCACAAAATCTCGGTTGACCCGAATGCTGGCCTTCTCGGCTATCAAAAGCGAGACCTCGGCTTGGCTCTGGGATTGAGCGGTGGAGCGCACAAGGCCTTCGCCAAGGCTCTTTCATCGATGTATGAGATGTTCGTCTCAAGCGACTGCAGCATGCTGGAGATCAACCCGCTTGTGAGAACCGCCGACGACGGCATCGTCGCTCTCGACGCCAAGGTCTCTTTTGATGAAAACGCAGAGTTCCGACACAAAAACTGGGATGATTTGCGAGACCTTTCCGAAGAAGAAGAGGTTGAAATCCGAGCCAAGGAAACGGGCCTCTCCTACGTCAAACTCGACGGCAACATTGGATGTCTGGTCAACGGCGCCGGACTCGCCATGGCGACCATGGACGTCATCAAACTCTACGGAGGCGAACCTGCCAACTTCCTCGATGTTGGTGGCGGTGCAAACGAAGAACAAGTCAAGACGGCCTTTTCCATTATTCTTGAAGACCCCAACGTGAAGGGCATCCTCGTCAACATCTTTGGCGGCATCATGCGATGTGATATCATCGCTCGTGGCGTGATCGCTGCCACGGAAGCGCTCTCTCTCGATGTACCCCTCGTCGTTCGATTGGCTGGGACCAACGTCGATGAAGGAAAGGCCATACTGGCGGCCTCCACCCTCAACATCCACCCTGCTGACGACCTCGCTGAAGGGGCGCAGAAAATCGTGGAACTCATTGGAGGTGCTGCTTGATGGCGATTTGGATTGAAGAAGATGCGAAAGTCCTCGTGCAGGGCATCACCGGTAAACAAGGCATGTTTCATGCGGATAAAATGGTCGAATACGGCACCAACATCGTCGGCGGTTGCACCCCAGGAAAAGGGGGGCAAACCGTGGACTTGCAAGGCCAAGCCTACCCTGTTTGGAATTCCATGTTCGAAGCGATAAAAGCAACCGACGCAGATGCAACCGTCATCTATGTCCCTCCACCTTTTGCTGGAGAGGCCATCATGGAAGCCGCTGACGCTTTTGATACCATCAAAGGCGAAGGCGTGGTTGTTTGCATCACCGAGGGCATTCCGACCTTGGACATGGTCAAAGCCGTTGCCTTTGTTGAAAACCGGCCCGGTGTACGCTTGATCGGCCCCAACTGTCCGGGCATCATCACGCCCGGAGAAAAGGGTGGAGCCAAAATCGGAATCATGCCAGGACACATTCACGCCAAAGGTCGCATCGGAATCGTTTCCAAATCTGGAACCTTGACCTACGAAGCCGTGGCACAAACCATGAGCATCGACGAAGGACAATCCACCTGTGTTGGGATTGGTGGCGACCCCGTGAACGGTACCGGTTTCATCGAATGCTTGGCGGCTTTCGAGGCAGACCCTCAAACCGAGGCCATCGTGATGATCGGTGAAATCGGTGGAAATGCCGAACAAGAAGCGGCGGCTTGGGCTGCGGAAAACGTCACAAAACCCATCGTGGGCTTTGTCGCTGGCGCCACCGCACCTCCCGGAAAGCGGATGGGCCATGCCGGAGCCATCATCTCGGGTGGAAAAGGAACCGCCGAGGAAAAGTTCGCAGCCTTTGAAGCAGCCGGGATCGCCTGTGCAAAGGACCCTTCAGAACTCGGAGCTGTGTTGCTTCAGTCGCTGAAAGCGGCCGGCCTTCGCTGAATCAAAGATAGACGTCTTTGACATGCTGAACGGTCTGTGAAACCAGACCGCTGGTTCTGGCGTACGACATGGCCTGCTTTCCTTCTTTGCTGTGAACGTAAATCGCCTCGCCCGGACTCACATGTTTGTTCCATTGGTTTTCGAACCATTTCGCATGTGTTTTCTTTCCTGCAAGGCACGAAGGGACGCGGTAAAACATCACCACCTCCTTTCGTTCTTTACGAACGTATTTTGCAATCACTTCAGGAAGAAGGCGAGAGAGGAAGGTTTCGTCAAAAAATCGGGCGCTTCTGCTGATGATGTACCGTGCGTCATCGATCGGCCCGAACACTTCGCTGATGGCCTCGGCGAACATGGCGGATTGTTCTTCGGTGCACTCCTCGATGTAGTATCGGAACCACCCTCCTCCTCGTTGCCCACCGCCTAATTTTGCATATTTTGGGAGCAAACCGGCCTCCCACATCCCGTTGGCGACGGCTTTGATGATGGCGTTGTTCAGTGAATCTTCGGTCCAAGGGTCGCCCATGGAGCCGAACGGATACTGCAATCCCCCAAGAGGGACTGAGGGAGTGAACTCCAAACTTTTTCTCGCCACGGCAGAAAACGGGGTGCCGATGGCCCACATATCCCGAGCAGAAGTCCGGCGTCGAGCCCGTTCAAGCATCTCTTGATTGATGACGCTCATGCCTTCGTTCACAGCCTCAGGTTTCAATTCGGTGAAAGCAGCGTGAACATGCCCGACGCCTTTCTCTATAGAACCATCATCACAAACGCCATAGAGGTTCTTGTGCTTTCGTTCAAATCGTTCATAATCGTCGAAACCCTTGATGAATTCCTCTGCCAAACAAACGATGTCCCAGTTGTTGGCGACCTTCTCGGGCCACAACTTGTCCAAACGCATTGAACGTCCACGCAGTTGATTGATGCTCATGCTCGTGGTCACCGTCGTCAAATCGACGAGGACGTTGATTCTGGAGGCGTCCCATCCCTCTCCCAACAAACCCCGTGTGCCGATGAGGCAACGCGTCATGCCCTCCTGGAAGAATTCCGTGACCATGGTGGAATAATATCGAGGAGCCCAATCTTTTCCTGAACCGTGAAGATGGTGGAAACGGCCCATTGGTTCATCACGGAATTCAATCGAGAGATTCCGTTCATTTACCCATGCTCGGGCCCGTTCCAAAAAGCGTATGGAAAGATCATCATCCACCAATAGGGTGCTTCCCGTCATCAACACGGGGTCCAATTGATCTCCCAATTCACACTCCACCAGCGCTTTGAAGACCCCGATGGCCCCGCCGGCTTCGTCGTCGTGAACCTCGTCGACCACCGCCGTTGAGGAGGTCTTCTCAAAATCCGTTACGATGACGCACCTCAAGCTGTCCCCAAGTTCATCGTATTCAACACGAAGAATGTCGGACAAGGCTTTGGTTTTACCTTGAGCGTAGGCAAGTATTCGCCCAACAGGGGAGGCGCATGGCCTCGCCCCACTCGAGGTGATTTGGTACCCGAGCAATTGGAACCTTCTCGAAACCTCATCGGCGAGTTGTTGGTCCGTTGGATGAGTTGAGCGAAGGAGACCGAAGCGAACATAACGGTCGAGTAATGGCCGAAGCAGAGCGATCAGTGGGGCGTTTTCGTCAAAATCTCCAAAACCAACGGAAGATTTCGGCACACCCTTTGGGAGCGGCCTTTTTTTCACGGTAAGGTAGGCTCGTGCAGCATCGGAGAAAGCAGGAATGGCTTTGTGGAATTCAGAATAAGACAAATCTTTCCTTCCCGGAATACGACGATGTTCGAGGGTGTCTTCCAGCCAATCCGGGAAGGAAAGGGCACGGCCTTCTTCTGTGATGGGTTGAGAGATATCGTCGACAACACGCAGGAAGGCCGTGTCGGCTTCGGAGATGTACGCCATTTCCTTCGGTGTGGGACGCACAAAATAGGCGAGGTCTTGGTATGGAGCGAGGTTTGAATCTCGAACAAGGGCCGGTGTTGGCACCTCATAATCAATATCGCCGAGGAGTTCTTTGTAGTGTTCCACACCTCCTTTTTCTTCATCAGGAGGTGTTGCCGTCAAACCAAGAACCACCGGCTGGCCAAGTTCATGGCGTAGCTCGGAAAGCACCTGCCCCCAATGTTCAGTCAAATGATGACACTCATCGAGGATGATCAAGCCAATCTCTGCTTGCTTCAGCGCCTCTATGGAAGCCTGGGCTCCTTTGTTGAGCCAGGTTAATGCACCCTCATCTTCAACCCGTGCTTGGCGGACTTTCTTCCGATATTTCTTCATCTCTTTCTCGAAATAAGTTGGATTTTTCAGGCGCAAATCATCGAGCCAAGCGTGACCTGAGGCTTCGTCGATGGCTTCGCCGTCCTCAACCAACTTGTCCAACCACATCAGTAATCCCGCCTCCTCAAGGTCATCCCCCTTGCTGCGAACCATCGTCAACGATTGGTATGTAAGCGAAGTCAACACACCCGGTTTCTTCGGGTCAAGGCTTAGACGATGCTCATTCCCATCCAAATCAAACAGGGAGGTACGTGCGAGCCATTGGGCTTGTATGGCAGAGTTTGGAGAAAGGACAAGGGCAGGCTTGCGAACCATATCCGCCCAGACATAGAGGCCAAGAATGGTTTTTCCAGAACCCGGTGGAGCCACGATGTAGAGTTGGTCTGCACCGTCTTGAAGTTGAGATTGGATAACGGATTTGGCTGCTTCTTGTGATGGACGTAACGTTCCAGAGAAGCCGATTTTACCAAAGTCAAAGGAGGCCATAACGGCACCTCAAATCATCAATTCGGCGGGCCCCGCTTGGGACCACCGGGAGGGCCGCCCTTCTTTGGACCGGGAGGGCCGCCAGGGCCACCTTTCTTCGGACCGCCAGGAGGACCGCCCTTCTTCGGACCGCCAGGAGGGCCGCTCTTCTTCGGACCGGGAGGACCGCCAGGGCCACCTTTCTTCGGACCGCCAGGAGGGCCGCTCTTCTTCGGACCGGGAGGACCGCCAGGGCCGCCTTTCTTCGGACCGCCAGGAGGACCGCTCTTCTTTGGACCGGGAGGACCGCCAGGGCCGC
>NZEQ01000089.1 GCA_002689105.1 Verrucomicrobiales bacterium
ACCTCCCAAGTCCATCTCGCATTGCTGAAGCCATACAAAGAACACAGGAGGAATAAACATGGGAAAATTTGAGTTTAAACTGCCCGACATCGGCGAAGGCGTCGTTGAAGGTGAAATCGTGGAATGGATGGTTGCCGTGGGTGACACGGTCAAGGAAGACGACCCGATTTTGTCCGTGATGACCGACAAAGCCACCGTGGAAATTCCCGCACCCTGCGACGGAACCGTAGCGAGCATCGTCGGTGAAGCCGGCGACATCCTACCCGTTGGTGGTGTTTGTATCGTCTTCGACGTGGATGGAGAAGGCAACGCTTCCGAAGCCTCTGAACCCGTGGCAGAGAAATCCGCTCCCGTCGAGGAGAAGGCACCTGTGGAAGAAAAGACCGCTCCAGCCCCGCCTGCCCCAGAACTCCCCCCCGTGGCCACCGCACCTGCGGCTGCCCCGGTTGCGCGAGCAGCAGGCACCAAAGCCCTCGCATCTCCCGCTGTTCGTCAGCGAGCACGAGCGGCCAACATCGACCTGCAACTCGTAGCTGGTTCTGGCCCGGCCGGCCGTATCAGCCACGCTGACCTTGATCGACACATCGCCGGCGGCGCTGCCGCCGCCACTCCATCCATGCCGATGGGCGGCGTTGCAAAGGTCGCTCGAAACGGCACCGAGGACATCAAAGTCATCGGTCTGCGACGAAAGATTGCCGACGGCATGATGTCATCCTACAGCACAATCCCCCACTTCTCGTACTTTGAAGAGGTGGACGTGACCGAACTGGAAGCCTTGCGTCAACACCTGAACGCCACACGACCGGAGGGTGCACCCAAGTTGACCTACCTCCCGTTCATCATGCAAGCCCTCGTCAAGGCCCTTGCCCAACGCCCTGAGTGCAACGCCCTCTACGACGATGACGCCGGCGTGGTCACCCGACATCAAGCCATCAACCTCGGTATCGCCACGCAAACCGACCGAGGACTCTACGTCCCTGTCGTGAAGCACGTTGAGGCCATGGACATCTGGCAGTCTGCCGCTGAGATGATGCGGGTCACCCAAGCCACCCGAGACGGTAAGGCAGGCGTTGACGATTTGACCGGTTCGACCTTCACCATCACCAGCCTTGGACGACTTGGTGGACTGGGCGCTACGCCCATCATCAACAAACCCGAAGTCGGTATTCTCGGTGTTCACAACGCCAAGGACCGAGCCGTTGTCCACAACGGCCAGGTTGTGGTCCGCCGGATCATGAACCTCTCTTCATCGTGGGACCACCGTGTGGTGGACGGACACGATGGTGCAAGTTTGGTTCAGTTGGTAAAATCTTACTTGGAGCACCCCGCTACCATTTTCATGTGAGGTGGACGAGATGAAGACCAAGCAATGCCAAGTCCTTGTTGTCGGTGCAGGCCCCGGTGGCTATGTCGCTGCCATTCGTTCTGCACAACTCGGCCTGAAAACCATCATCGTTGAAGGAGAGCGAGCTGGAGGAACCTGTCTCATTCGAGGTTGCATCCCCAGCAAAGCCCTCATTCATGCAGCCCACACCTTCCACAACCTTGCCAAGCACGCCAAAAAAGACGGGCACATGGGCATCACCATTCCCGGTCCGGCTGAACTCGAGATGAGCAACCTCGTGGGTTGGAAAGAAGGCATCGTTGACCGTCTCAACAAGGGTGTTGAAGCGCTTCTCAAGAATGCTGGTGCTGAGCTTGTCAGCGGTTGGGCCGTCTTCCAAGACGCAAAGACCGTGAAAATCGGCGAAGGAAAGGATGCGACGCTCATCCAAGCTGACCACGTCATCATGGCGCAGGGCTCTGTACCCATCGAACTCCCTTTCATGCCCTTTAGCGAGCATGTGCTCTCCTCTCGAGAAGCCCTCACTCTGGAAACCCTGCCCGACCACGTGGTGGTCGTGGGTGGCGGCTACATCGGTTTAGAACTGGGCATCACGTTCCGCATGTTGGGCTCCGAGGTGACCGTTGTCGAAGCCATGGACTCCGTGCTTCCACTGTTTGACAAAGAATTGCGCCGCCCCCTCGAGTTGTTCCTGAAGAAGAACAAGATCAAGGTCCACACCGGCGTCTTTGCCAAAGGTGCAGAAGACGCCAAAGGCGGTAAGGTGAAACTCAATTTCATTGACAAGAACGAAAAAGACGAGAAGAAGATGCAGCATGTCATTGCTGACAAGGTGCTCGTCACTGTTGGTCGTAAACCGGCCTCTACAGGCTTGGAAGCCACTGGCATTGCCTTGGATGAACGGGGCTATGTCAAGGTCAACGAGCGCTGCGAAACGAACATGAAGGGCGTTTACGCCATCGGTGATTTGTGTGACCTTGGTGAAATGCTGGCCCACGTCGCTTCGTTCCAGGGTGAAATGGTGGCCGAACTCATTGCAGGACACAAGCGAGCCTACGACCCTGTCGCCGTTCCCGCCATCGTCTTCACCGAACCCGAAATCGTCTCGGTCGGCCTCTCACCCGACCAAGCCAAAGAAGCTGGCCATCCGGTGATCATCGGCAAATTCCCCTTGGCCGCCAACGGACGTTCCCTCACCCAAGAGGCTGAGAAGACCGGCGGTTTCGTTCGTGTGATCGCTCGAGAAGACGACCACCGCATCCTCGGGATTCAGGGTGTTGGCACCCACATCAGTGAACTCGTCGGTGAATGGACGTTGGCGCTTGAGATGGGCGCCGTGCTCGAAGACATTGCGCAAACGATTCACGCCCACCCAACCATGACCGAGATGACCCACGAGGGCGTGCTCGACACGCTGGGCCATGCCATTCACAAGATGTGAAGCGAGTTCATTCCTCTTCAACATCGTTGGCCATCATGACAGCGACCGGACGTGTGCGGTCATTTTCATCAAGAATCAACCGAGCAATGATGATCATCGGTGCACCGATGATGGCGCCAGCAATGCCCCACACTTGAGAAAACAGCATGACGGTGAGCAAGAGCACCAGCGGTGAGATGCCGATTTTAGCACCCGAGAGGTTCGGTTCAACAAGTGAACCAAACATCTGCTGATTCCCGATGAGAAGAGCCAACATCAAGAGGGCCGACAATGGTTCGAGCATGATGAAACCGATGAGCACGGGAGGAATGGTGGCGAAGAGCGCTCCAAGAATGGGAATGAAATCCAGAAGGAAACACAGGACGCCAAACAAGAACCATCCGGGAATATTGAAGCCGACGGGCGAGATAATGATGGTCATGACAATCGCTTGACCGCCACTGCAGGTTACCTTGGAGACGACGTAGGCGCTGATGGATTCCATGGAATCGTCAACGATTTTTCGTGCCCGCCCGCTGGATTGGGGAAAAGCCGCATTGAATCGCTTGGCGATGGTGTGTTCCTCGAGGATGATGAACAACAGGAAAATCAGAACGGTGATCATGCTGCCAACAAAAGCCCCAAGCGACCCCAAAATGGCGAGAGCAAAGACTTCAATGTTGCTGGGTGAGGCCAAAACATCAACCCATGTCGAATCTGAAAAAATAATTTCCAATCCATACAGGTCGGATTCTGTATACATTGCTCGCTTCTCTTCAAGTTTCGCCGTGATGTCGGGAACTTCTTCAACGAATAAGGACAGTTGTTCGTAAAGGAAAATTGAGATGAAGTACATGCTGATGATGAAGGTCGCCAAAACGGTCCCGTAGGACACCAATTGGTTACCCACCTTTCCGTGGATGTATTGCTCAACCGGTTTGATGAGGAAGAACAACAACACGGCGATGGCCAAGGGCATCAGAATGGGTTTGAGGTGGACAAGGGCCAAGTACACGACCACACCGACGATGGCCACGCTTGCTGCTGTTGTTCGCTTGGAGTCAATACCAACTTTGGAAGCGGTTTCCATGACGGCTCTTCTCTGAAGGCTCATCTAAGGTTTCCCCCGATTGAATGCATAAACCTCCAATTCAGAGGAGGAAGTATTCCGAGGGACGAACAAAACATCCTGCCGCCTCAAAGGTTAAACCGTTCCTTTGAAATCTTGAGATGTGCACCGATTGGTTTGCCCGTCTTGCGGCCAAAAAATGTGGACAAAAAAAATCGTTTCCGGCGTGATCAAATGTCCCGGTTGCCAGAAAAAGTTTCGAACAAAAGCACCGTCTCCCGTTCAACAAGAAGCCAAGCATTCACCTCAAGAAAAGGAGGAACGCATCAGGATGCTTGTTATGGCCCCGTTTGGTGCCTTCTTTCTCTTTTTTGGACTGGTCGCTATAGCATTGGATCCGGATAATCTTACTTCGTGGTCGGCTCCGTTCTACCTCGCACCTATCTTCTGCGGTCTCTTTTTTCTCACACCGGCCATGTTTGCTTTCCTCCGCAAACGAGCAGAACCTGTGACCGTTGGAGCACAGACGGTTCACAATTCAAGAGCCAGCGAGACACCACAAGCACAACCTTTGGGTCGTACAACGGAAAACATGGTGATGGGTCTCTTCGGGTCGATAGCCTTCTTCATGGGCGTAATTGGGTTGCTGATTGTCATTGTCGTTGTTTTTGTTCTCTCCGTAATTTTAAGATGGATTAGCGAAAATGGACTACCGTTTCCAAGCGGTTTCTAAGCGTTGGAACAACGGGATTTCACCGCTTTGATTCTTCCATGAAGTTTCTTTGCCTTCGGCGTGATTGAAACAACAAGGTGCGAACGAAATACAGAATCAGACTTCGTTCAACCAACCACAGGGGAATGTTCTCCACTTCCCGCCTGTGCACTGCGGGCATGTCGGCCCAGTGGGTACGAGGCTCAAGGTGGTGTGCGTTGTGATAGCC
The DNA here is from genome assembly GCA_002689105.1 of Verrucomicrobiales bacterium. Classification (GTDB taxonomy): domain Archaea; phylum Thermoplasmatota; class Poseidoniia; order Poseidoniales; family Poseidoniaceae; genus Poseidonia. The sequence goes on from NZEQ01000089.1 coordinate 4,776, forward strand.
GATGTTCAGCCAAACGAGATTGACCAAGCCTGTGAAGCTGCGGGAGGCGTCGTTCGGGGCCATTTCGCTGGCTTCTGGCCCAGTCCCTGGCCTTGCCCCTGCATGTTGGAGGTAATTGGAGGCCAGAAGCCAATGTAAGCCGTGAGCTTGAGGAAGGGCCACCAACAAGAGCCATGCCCGGACATCGATGAGGGCCAAGGTGGTCGAGACCACGACGATGGACGCCAACTCAATCCACGGCCAATGGTCACCTTTCTTTGCGCGACGAGGAATGTACCTCAGTAACGAGGGAACGAGCACCGTCAAGGCTTGAAAGGGATGCAAGAGGTACCCGATGATGTGGTTGTGATGTCCACCAAATCGGTAGGTTCTGGTTTCATCCTCAGGACCGTGTGTGTGCTTGTGGTGGTTGCCGATGTGGGAGGGGAAAAAGACGAAACTTGGCACACCTTGAACGATTGAGAACAGCCAATCCGTCAGGCGGTTCATGAATTTCGACTTCCAAATACGAAGGTGAGTGTGATGGTGTTGAGCCACGCTCAAGCCCACTGAAAGCACGAGCATGATACCAAACAACACAGCGTGGAACCCGTTGAACCACTGGTACGCCATCAACGAGGGATAGGCCACGAGGTAGGCCAGTGGCTGGAGATCACTCCACCGATGGAGCATGCTCAATTCTCCAAGCCCAACGATGCCCTCATCTTTTCGAGGTGAGCGTGAACGTGTTCGACAAAGAAACCGTGCATCAAAAAGCGGTAGGAGAGTCCGGTGGGGCCAACCAAAATCATTGGGAAGCGGTTGTAAGCAATGTCAGCAAAGTGTGTCGCCCCAACAATCTCGTCAATCAGCAAACCAACCGAGTGGTCAAATTGGAAGGAGTTGATGGCGGCTTCGTATTCCTTCGCCGTCAACCAAAAACAAAACGAGGTTTTGAACAACTCGTGGGCTGTTTCAAAGTCCAGAAACTGTGTGAACTTCTTTTTGTGGATGCCGTAGTCCACACGAACAGGATTCCAATTCTTCCATGAAAGTTCACCGGCTTCAATGGGCCAATTGGTCCGATCGGGTTCTTCGAGGTCCCGCATGGTCATGAGAACGCCTTGGTCATGGTGGACAAAGGTCTGGACCATCAAATCACGAATCATCTTTGGATAGATGAGAACGGGTTCAACGTCGTCCTTTCCAGAATTGTCAATCACGAAATTCAGTAAATTACTCTCCGCTTGGAAATGTCTGAGAATGAGCACGTTGGCTTCGGGTCGTACGAAATACTTCATGAAAAAGCAAATTTGCCACTGGAGAAATCCGTGAGCCTTGAATTGAATGGGCATCAGCCGTTTGATGTAATACGTGATGTGCAAGGTGATGGTCAGCAAAATTCGCAACGTGGGCAGAATGATGATACGCAGGGGATTTTGCAAATCTTTCAACCAATATTCCTTGGCCACATCATCCAAAGGCAAACTTCCGTCACCGGTCAGGGCATCGGACAGGGATGCAGGCATACGACCGTGATTACCCGCCATGGCCTTGGCCTGTTTACGGGCTGCTCGTCGCTGTTTTCGGGTCATGGGTTGTTCACTCGACATCATGGTTCAATTCCTCCAGTTGCAATCGATAAAGTCGGGCGACCACCTGAGCTGTTTTGACAATGGACGAAGTGGTCGTTTCGTCAACACAGACATCATCAAGCGTTCTATAGAAGCGTTGCATGTGGTCTCCATCGTTATGTCCGTGGTAGGTCATGAATCGGGTTGAGTCCTCTCCAAGTCCAGTAAGCTCGTGAATGCGTTCGGCCCAAGAGCGAGCCATCTTCTCGCCCAGACCTTCGATGATCCACATCGCTCCCAGCAAGTCCACCGGATTGTTGCGTGAGGCGCGGTACATCAGGAAGCCGTGAAGCGCCTCTGAACCGACGTTCCGCTCCATTCCTAGAATGTCTTCAAGTTGACCGCCTGAGGCGACGTAGTCCTTTTCCAGCAACTCGTAATCTCGGTGTTCGTCAACAGCGTGAGCGATGACCGTTGAGCGAATCTCAGCGTAATTTCGGTCGAAACTGCTCGCTGTCCGCGTGATCCACCTTGAACCTTCAATCACCTGTTGACGCAGATTCCGCAGCAGGCAAAGGTGGTCCTCAACCGTGTAGGTGCCCAAGTCCAAACGACGAAGCAGAGGCACAGTTGACAAGTCGCGCTCAAAGCCCAACCAGACACGGAGCAGGTGCTGAAGACACACTTGCGCATGTGGATTCATGACGGGAACATCCGTCTCCACCATCTCATCTACCGTTTCTTGAGCGCCTTCAACCAAAATTTCTCCATCCGTCATTGTTTCACCACCGTGAGTTGCATGTAGGTCGTGTTGAAACGACCACTTTCAGGAACAAAACAGAGGATGCAATCGCCTTCCTTGATGGTGACTTCATCGGTTCGTAAGAATTCATCGAGCATGATGAACAACGAGGCTGCGCCAGTGTTTCCTCGCGTGTAGAGGTTGGTCCACCAGCGGTCTTCGGGAATTCCGACACCGGCGGCGTCCAACATCTCGAGAATTTTACTTCGGAAATGATGGCTGGAATAATGGCAAAGGAAATGGTCAATCTTGGCGGGTTCGCTCACACCTTCCTGTACCAATCGCAGGTAGCCGTCAACGCCCATTCGGATGATGTTGTCCAACAAGCGAACCTCTTGACGAAGGAGCAGGGCGCCAGCCCGCTCCGCATCGGCGTAGGAATCGTAGTCCTGCCATGTGCGTTCGTCGCCAGGATGTCCGGCTGAACCGACGCTCATGCAGGTTGGAAGGGCATGGGCATGAGAGAAGCCACGGACCCAATCAATTCGAAGACTGTACCCTTTGGGAGCCGGCGTGGATTGGAGCAACAAGGCGCCGGCTCCATCGGAAAGCATCCAGCGAAGAAATTCCGTGTTGAAATCAATCCGCTTTGCAGCAAACGTGGACTCCGTTGCGGCCTCGTAGCGTTGTTTTTTCAGCAAACGACTGGAGAGTTCGCTTGAGACCACCACGGCCGCATCGTGGTCACCAACAAGCAGGCTGTTGTAGGCCGCTTTGAGGGCCATCATGGAAGAGGAGCAAATGCCGTGGGTGGTCAAGATTTCAATGGCTGGCAAACCAAGGTTGGCTTGCACCATGCTGGCCATACCGGGAGCCGGCAGGTCGCCTTGGGTTGAAGCAACAGCGAGCATCCCGACACTCTGGCGGTCAAGAAAAGCCCGATCGAGACACTGTTCTGCCGCCTCTGAGGCCATTTCGGTGTTTGAATGGGTGGTTTGTTGTTGAGCATCGATGGCATAGTGCCGAGTTTGAATCTTGTTAGCTTGCTGAATTTGAACGCGGAGGGATGACGGTTGGCCGTTGACCATCCCCAAAATACCCTCAACCTCACCGGTTGAAATCGGTGGCCCGGGCAAGAAGGCGCCCGTGCTGGTGATGTACACGCTCATGGGTTCACCTGGGGTTTGCCATGCTCTTTCTCATAGGTGTAACAGCGCCACCATTCTTGGACATAGGGGAACACGACGAAGATGGCCATCACGACCATGTAGGTGATGGCGTAATTTCCTGAAGCTCCCAAAGGCTCCTGACGCCATTCAATTGCAAAGCCCCCGCTCCAATTCAACGTGACCGTGTCGAGGAACACCTCCCACTTCCGAACAATGATGAGCAAAATGAGGAAAAACGGCAGCGTGGCGAGATAATTGTGGGCATGCACTTCCCAAATGGAAATTTCTCGCTTCCCTGTGGCGTAATGGACATCGTAGTGGGCCACGACTTCGTGGGCGAGGAGGGCAGCAAAACACAACAGCATGATGAGAACATTGACTTCAAACAAAAGAGAAAGAACAACTGGAATACAAATCTGTACGCCCATGAGGCAGTGAACATAGGCCTCATGGAGGCCAGAAGTTTTCTCAATGTCGGTGTTTCGATGACACCACCAATCGAGCATACCGGCAATACCCCACAGGGGGAGTAAGACATAGAGCATCACGTTGAGAACGAGGGTTGCTTCATCCATGGTCTTCAGGCCTCAACATGGAGGTGTGCTCCCTTCCTAAAAAGAATACACCGGCATGGGTTCGCAAGGTGCACTTCAACCCGCAAAGGTGGAGTTGCAAGAACTTCAACTGCCGCACATCAGACAATCATCTGGACTGTCAAGACTGCAGGCGATGGCTTCGAGGCTGTCGACATCGTCAGCTCGCTCAGCGAGTCCGCCCACGGTTTGGTCCTGCTTTGTGGAGGCTTCAACGGTGAACTGAATGGCATCGGCTGCGGCCTTGGTTCGAAGGTAATACATACCTGTCTTCAGGCCCTGCTTCCAACCGTAGAAGTGCATTGAGGTGACCTTAGCGGGGTTGGCGTCGACCATGTGGATGTTGAGCGATTGGCTCTGGTCGATGTAGGCGCCACGGTCGGCCGCCATGTCAAGGACATGACGTTGCTTGATTTCCCATGTGGTCTTGTAGAGTTCACGAATGTATTCGGGAATGCGCTGGATGCCCTGAATGGACCCCTTGTGGCGGAGGATGTCGTTCTTCATCTCAAGGCTCCACATGTCCTCAGCGATCAAATCACTCACGAGGTGCTTGTTGAGAACGACGAATTCACCCGACAGGGTTCGGCGAACATAGAGGTTCGAGGTGAAGGCTTCGAAGCACTCGTTGTTTCCAAGAATTTGGGAAGTGGAAGCGGTTGGCATCGGTGCCAAGAGCAAGGAGTTGCGCATACCGTTTTCCACAATCTCAGCCTTGAGGCTCTCCCAGTCCCAACGGCCACTGTGCTCGTTCATGCCCCACAGGTCAAACTGGAGGAGGCCTTCGCTGGCTGGCGAGCCTTGGAAGGTGGAGTAGGCACCCTCGGCGATGGCTGCATCCTTTGAAGCGGTGCATGCGGCGAAGTAGATGGTCTCGAAAATCTCCTTGTTGAGGGTTCGAGCAGCCGGACTTTCGAAGGGCAACTTGAGCATGGCGAAAACATCGGCCAATCCTTGAACGCCAAGGCCGATGGGGCGGTGGCGCATGTTGGAGTTGCGTGCTTCCTCCACAGGGTAGTAATTCACATCGATGACGCGGTTGAGGTTGCCCGTGGCATGGTAAGTGACATCGTAGAGGAGTTGGTGGTCAAACGCACCGTCGGACATGTTCACGAACTTCGGCAAGGCGATGGAAGCGAGGTTGCAAACCGCCACTTCGTCAGCGGAGGTGTATTCCATGATCTCCGTGCAGAGGTTGGATGAGCGGATGGTGCCGAGGTTCTTCTGGTTCGACTTTTCATTCGCGGCGTCCTTGTAGAGCATGTAAGGCGTACCGGTTTCGATTTGAGCTTCCACGATCTTGTCCCAAACCATACGGGCAGGGACGGTCTCTCGTGCGAGTCCACGGCGTTCATAATCTTCGTACATGGCCTTGAATTCAGCACCATACACGTCTTGGAGTCCTGGGCACTCGTTGGGGCAGAAGAAGGACCAGTCTGCGTTGTTCTCAACACGTTGCATGAAAAGGTCGGGTGTCCACATGGCGTAGAAGAGGTCGCGAGCTCGCATCTCTTCCTTACCGTGGTTCTTCTTGAGGTCGAGGAACTGGAGGATGTCCGGGTGCCAAGGTTCGAGGTAAACCGCAATGGAACCTTTGCGCTTGCCGCCGCCCTGGTCAACATAGCGGGCCGTGTCGTTGAAGACACGCAACATTGGGACAATGCCGTTTGAGGTGCCGTTCGTGCCCTTGATGTAGGAGCCCTTGGAGCGGACGTGGTGAATGGAAAGGCCGATTCCACCGGCTGACTTTGAAATCAAGGCGCATTGCTTGAGCGTGTCGTAGATGCCGTCAAGGGAGTCGTCTTGCATGGTGAGCAAGAAACACGACGACATTTGGGGCATGGGCGTGCCTGAGTTGAACAGCGTGGGCGTAGCGTGGGTAAAGTAGCCTTGACTCATCAGGTCATAGGTGTGGAGGGCTTTCTCAATGTTTGCGTGGTGAATACCAACCGCCACTCGCATGAGCATGTGCTGGGGACGTTCAGCCACTTCACCGTCAAGCTTGAGCAAATAGGAACGCTCCAGGGTCTTGAATCCAAAGTAGTCGTAGTTATGGTCTCGGCCGTAGTCGATGTGGTTGTTGAGCACATCAGCGTTGGCCATGATGATCTCGTACACTTCTTCAGAGATGAGCGGAGCGTGTTTGTTGGATTCGGGGTCGATGTATTCTCGAAGGTCGGTGATGACATCGGTGAAGGTGTCCTTGGTGGAACGGTGGAGGTCATCAACACAAATACGAGCCGCCAAGCGGCTGTAATCCGGGTGATGAGAAGCGAGAGAAGCTGCGGTTTCAGCAGCGAGTTGGTCCAACTCACGAGTGGTTACGCCATCGTAGAGACCCTCAATGGTCAACTTGGTGACGTGGCCGGGGTCGACCCAAGTGGGGTCAAGGCCTTCAGCCAATTCAACGAGTTTTTCATGAATCGCATCAAATCGTACATCTTCCCGCTCGCCTTTCCTGTTAACAACTTGCATAGCCATGATTTCTTCCTCCTCGGGTGTTCATTTGAGTGCGTGATATCTTTCTTTGTTCGCGTACGGTTCAAAAGTCTTCGTCCACTGAGAAACGCTGTTGAACGCTTCCAAGGGAAGCGCTGTCCATGACACCTGCCTTTTGGTATTCGGCCACACGCTTCTCGAAGAAGTTGGTCTTGCCTTGCATGGAGATCATCTCCATCCACGGGAACGGATTACCAACATTGTAAATCTTCGAACAGTTGAGCTGGACCAAAAGTCGGTCAGCCACGAATTGAATGTACTGCGTCATCAAGTCGGCGTTCATGCCGATGAGGTTGACGGGAAGGGCCTTGGTCACGAATTCAATCTCGATGTCGACGGCTTCGGCGATGACGCGGCGGATGACGTTCTCGCCGGCGCCGCGGAGCAACTTGTTGTGGAGGAGGCAAGCAAAGTCGCAATGGAGGCCTTCATCGCGTGAAATCAGTTCGTTGGAGAAGGTCAAACCTGGCATGAGTCCTCGCTTCTTGAGCCAAAAGATGGCGCAGAATGAACCGGAAAAGAAAATCCCCTCAACGGCGGCGAAAGCGACGAGTCGCTCGGCGAAAGAGCCTCGCTTTCGAGACAACCAACGCATGGCCCAGTCACCTTTCTTCTGAACGGAAGGTACGGTTTCAAGCGCCTTGAACAGGTGGTCCTTTTCCTTCTCGTCTTCGATGTAGGTGTCGATGAGCAGCGAATAGGTCTCGGCGTGAATGTTTTCCATCATGATTTGGAAACCGTAGAACGCTCGGGCCTCAGGCCAGCAGACTTCGTTGGAGAAGTTCATGACCAGGTTTTCGTTGACGATACCGTCACTGGCTGCAAAGAAGGCAAGCATGTGCTTGATGAAGTGCTGCTCATCGT
>NZEQ01000090.1 GCA_002689105.1 Verrucomicrobiales bacterium
CGATGATGTCTTGGAAGTGATTCAGCAGTGCAGAAAAATCAGCCCAATCGCCGGTGACACTTGGGTCGTGATGCATGCCGACCACGATGGCGGTCGTGTCCCAAATCCCGTCCCCGTCCATGTCGTTGGTGAAGTTCCCATCACCATCGCTGTCAACGGTGGGGTCCATGTCGTTCGTATCCTTGATCAGTGCGTCGAAAGCACCGTTTGATTCTTCGATGATTTGGTCGATTCGGTCCTGGTTCGGGATTGCATATTCGCCACCCTCGGGCAATAATTCACAATCCAGTGCAACAGGTAAGCGATTATTCACTCCGTGCACGCAAAGGGAATTATTGAAGCGCCCATCGGCAGAATTGATCTCTTTAATCACTTGAGCAGGAGAGATGATCCACAACACACCGTCGTTGCGACCGTGGTCGTCTTTGTCAAAATCCATGCCTCTGCTGGTTGAATCGCCGCCAATGTTGCGGTCATCACCTTCGAGCCAACTGATTTCGTTCAAGATCGCCTCGTCGGTGATGTTGGTGGTGTCGTTTGGATTCTTGGCGTTGGGGGTCGTGATGTAAATCACGGCCAAATCGGTTGACCATTCCGTTCGAACCTCCAACAACAAGTCGGTTGATGAAGCGCCGTCGGGAAGGAAAATTTCCACGTCGCCGTCGATTTGCTCTTGAAAGGCCATTCCCTGTTGGGCGAAGACAGCACTGATGACAATGAACAACGTCAGAACCGTGCCCGGAGATGCCAATACGGTACTGTAAAGTGCACTCAATCGTTGTTGAAAGGTGTCCTTCATCGCCGCTGCGGCTCGGTCGAGAGCATGACGCAAGGCTTCGGTGGCTGACGCCTCGCTGTCCATGGTCACTGGAGTTGGTGGTGGGTCAAGAAGCATTCCGCTTGATGCTGAGGAAACGGTGGGGCTTCAACAAGCGTCAAAGGCCTCGATGAGGTATTTGGTAAGCGGGCTCGTCCATGCAAGTTCAGAGATGCCATCTTCACCTTCAACAGCATAGGTGCGAATGACATCACGAACCCTGACGTTGCCTTCGGACGAACGGGCGAGAATCATGGCGGCCTTCACGGGCTTGCCGGTGCCGTGGGGGTCATAGACGGTATCAAGCGCTTCCTCGAGGAACCATTCTGCTTTCCCACCGGGTTCGCCCTCGTAAGTCTTCTTCGGTTTCTTTGCACCGAAAAGACCTCCTGCTTTTGGTTTGGTTGGAGAAGAACTCGCTTTCTTTGGTGCGGCTTTTGTCGCCGCAGCGGCCTTGCCCGTTTTCTTTTTCTCTTTGGCTTTCGGAGCCTCGGCCTCTTTCGTCTCGGTTTTTGGGGCCGATGCCGCCTCCTCCTTGGCTCGTTCAACAGCCTTCTTTGCGTCGGAGAGTTGGTCTTGCAGGTCCTGAATCTTATCTCGGTAGGACGCGGAGAGATGCATCAGTGAAGTCCGCATTGCGGCTTCGAGTTGAATGGTCAACACCTCGGTGGATGTATCGCTCCACTTCTTCCATTGCAACATCGTATTTGCATGGATGTCAGAGCCACATTTTGGACAGAAGCTCTTGTTGGGGGGTTGCATGATGGGGACTTGTTGCAACGCATCGTTGGCCGGTAAGACCATGCCTTGTGAAACTTTGAGCAACTCAAGGGTTGCTTTACGGCCCAAGTCCATGGCTTCCACAAAGGTCTTGTCTTCTTTGTCAAAGGCACCCGCCTTCTTCAGATCGTTGATCTTCAAACCTTCGGTCGCCAGATCTGTGGCCGCCGCGGCAGCACCGTTGTCCCATGTGGCTGCTTGCAGTGCGGGAGCAACCTCATCGAGATTTTGCGCAGGGGCCTCTTGTTCTGGCGGCAGGTCGCCATCATCTGCAGCGGCGGCAATACCCAGAGCGATGGGGTCAGCGCCATCTTCAATCCTGGCGATCATGTCAAACTTCTCCGCCATGGAGAGGTCCTCCCGAAGTCGAATCACGTCTTTGAGTTGGTGCAGGTCGTGGCCTGTAGCGGTGATGGGGCCCTGTATCGTCAGGTCGTGGCCACAGGAGAGACAGAATTTAGCGGTTACCTCAACGCCTGCCTCACAGGTTGGACAATAGACTCCTCCCATGGATTAGGAACAGAGGTTACACCTTTTCAAGGGTGTGATGGAACGGCATCGGAATCAAGGAATTTTCACCCAAGTCCTTCGACCTAGGCATCCACAGCGTCCTCGACCAAGTCAAGGATGGCTTTACGGTCACAATTTGACAGAATGGGAGCCAACCTTGGTCCTCGTTCAGTGGCCATGAAAAGAGCATAGCAGGCCCTGTAAACGTCTCTCATGCCGGTTTGAGCCGCTTCACCAGCCGCCTTGAACGCGGTGGTGATGCCATCGGCTGTCCATTCAGCACGGCTCAGGGCGCCGGGGAGGTGGTGCAGGACCAACCGTTGCTGCTCGCTGAGACTTGAAAGCGCCTCCCGGTTCGGAGTTTCGCAGATGTTGATCTTCATTTCCTCAGGGAAATGTTCGGAAGAAATCCAGGCACGCATTCGCTTGAGTCGGTCTTCGAGTTGAGGGGTTGATTCTGTGATTGAACCTGAATCCTTCAAACTCGTCCAAACGTCCTCGTCGTTGGGCTTGATTTGGGCCAAGAGGGCCATGTGTCTGAAACTGATGGAGGTGGCCGTGGCGAGTTCATCTTCATGAACAGCGGCCAAGGCGAGTGCAACCTTGGCGTCTTCAAGTTGAACCAACTTTCGGCGACTGAGTTTTTCATCGCTCATCTCTGCATCAAAGTCGCGTGCTGAAAGGCGCTCATATTCGTCAGCTAGATTCACCAAACCCATTCCAGTATCAAATTCTATAGCCTTGCTTGGTTTTGAGTTGGCCACCAAAAAGCGAAGGATTTCTGGTGGAACAAGACCCAAGGCTTCCATGGGCCCGATGGTGTTGCCTGAGGAGGAGGACATGGCGCCCTTTCCTCTCAGACTGATCCACTCATAGGTGAGCGGAGCGGGAGGCTCATGGCCAAAGACGACGGCGATTTCCTTTCCAGTGTCGTAAGAGCCACCTGCTGCTCCGTGGTCTTTACCAAAGGGTTCGCAGGTGATGTGATTGAACCCCCACTTTGCAGGCCAGTCAAGTCGCCAGGGTAGCTTTCCTTCTCCTTTTTCGATGTTGGATGAACCGTTTTCCCCGTGGCAGTCCGTCCAGTGCACCAACGGGTACTCGTAGCCGGTGATGACCAAACCGTCCAACGAACCTTTGGAATCAAGTGGTTGCCAAGGAAACCAATCATCGGAGAGTTCTCGTCCAGATACACGCTCAATGATTTCCCGAATGGCCTGCGGATTGTCACAAGCGATTTTTGCAGCGCTGCTGAATTTTCCAGCACGGTAAGCCTCGAGGTTAGGCAAAAGTCTGGGTACGACGCCGATTTGACGCAATGCTTCGAGGAAGGGTTGCAAGAAATGGTCGCCATAACTCCACCCTTCGTTGTTGAAGCGGTCCCAGTCAGGCTTGCCTTCCTGGTCAGGTGCTGGAATTGAACCAAGTTGGTGACCGATGAACGCTTCGTAACTTTCATCCAAAAACGGGTAGACTTTCCTCAACGGGTCGGCGTTGTCCACGACGAACACCAACTCTGCCTCCATGCCTGCACGTCTGGCTGCCCGAGCGATCATATCGCCGGTCAAAATTTCACGGAGATGGCCGATGTGGAATTCTCCGCTGGGTGTGATGCCGGTGGCGACGATGTGCTTATCGCCTCGCTCAGCGAGACGCTTGGCCATCACGTCGCTCCAGTGCATTTGTTCACCTCAAACAGCGACGGCTCGAATCAGGCCACGCAGAGGGACATCGTCGATTTCATTGCGTGTTGTTTTGTTGACCAATACAATGGCGAGAACGACTTCCCCACCAGCGGCGCGAATGGACTGAATCGTCTTGGAAAGGGTCTTTCCTGATGAAAGGACATCATCGATGATCACCACTTGCTTCCCAGCGACCTGGCCGTATTTGTTTGAAAGTGAGCCGCTTCCTTCACCTTTGTCGGTGGTTCGGAAGACCGTCATGTCCGATTCGAGTACACGCGCAACTTCGTAGGCGAAGGCGATGCCATTGATGGAGACGCCAACCACGGTATCGATGTTTTCGTAGCCGATTTCTTCGTCAACAACATCGGCCATGATGGAGCCCACGGCCGCAATGCGCTGAGGACGTACGCCCAGTGTGCGCCAACCGATGCGAACATCACTCGGACGGTCGCTCTCCCCTGTACCGGAAAGGAGCCACGTGATGGTGTCTTGTGAAAGAGAGAGTTCATCGGCAATTTGTTGGGTGTTCAAGCCTTCTTTCATCAGGCTGGAAGCAAGTGCTTTGAGTTCTTCGATGCTCAGGACCATGTTGCTCGTTTCATGCCTGCCGTGGAACACTCATCAATGCTTTCCTGCGAACAAGCCCTAAGGGAAAGTCTTGAAGGGATGAAGGCCCGGGGCAAAAGCATGGCCGACTTCGACTACGAGAGCCTTCTTGACCGGGCCCGTGAAAACATTCCGGAGGAGATTTCCTCTCGTTCCCGTTGGAGACTCCCTGCTCCTCAAATCATGATTGAGGGTTCAAACACGATTTTCAGGAATTTCAACGAAGTTGTTTCGATGATGGACAGGGATGAAAATCACGTCTATCAGTACATTCTCAACGAACTTGGTACCTCCGGTTCTCGAGACGGTCCTCGGGCTCGATTCAAGGGGCGAATCCCTCCAAAGCGAATCAAAGGCACCATTGCAAACTACGTGAACACCTACATCAAGTGCAGTCAATGCGGTGCACCGGATACGCACTTTGTGAAGGAAGATCGAACCACCTTGCTCAAGTGTCAAGCGTGCGGTGCCACTCGCCCGGTCAAACTTTGATCAAACCAACTTGAGCGTTTGGTCTTCACTGACCTCGCCAGTCAAAAGGTGATGGATCAGGGCATCAATGCTGCCTTCTGTCGTCAGCCCGTACCATGTTCCTTCGGGATAGACCACACACGTTGGACCAAATTCGCAATGGTCCAAGCATCCTGATTTTTGGACACGGATGTTTTCCTTGCTTTCTTCACGAACCCGTTGTTTGATTTGCCTCATGAGGTCGAGGCTTTGCTTTGGTCTACACGACGGACGAGCCGCACCATCGGGGCGTTCGTGGGCACAGATGAAGGCGTGGCGGACGTAGCCTGCCTCGGTTCTTCCTTTGGGGTCCACCGGCATGTTCACACCCCAAGAGCGTTGATGGCGTTGGCCAAGTCGATGTCTCGCTGAGTGATGCTGTTGGTGTCGTGTGAAAAGGTCTCAACAACGGCATATCCCCATCCAAAATGGAGTTCAGCATGGTGCTGTTGCGACTCACAAATCTGACTGACATCATCGATGAAGGCCTTTGCTTGTAGGAAGTCATCAAAAGAAAACTCGCGCATCAGTCGGCCTTCAAGTTCAGTCCAGCCAACCGGGTGCGCCATTCAATCAGCCCCAAAGGTGCGAATCATCGTTGCCTTTGGTTTCCTTCTCCACCTTCTCGTGGAGCTTAGAGCGTCGCTTCATGTCCTCTCGCTCAAAGGCCAGCAATTCCTTGTCGTCGATGTAGGCCGGCCGAGTATGAGCGACCAAGACCATCTTTACGATGACGTCCCTTGAGATGAATTCGCAACTTCCGTCCTCGGTAAGAATCTCGAGACTTGTTTTTCCTGAGGAGATCAATCGGCCACGAACATAGGCATCTTCTGCGTTGGCGAAGGCTTGAACGTCCAGGTGGATTTCCACAAAGTCATCCCTGCGGAGTCCTTGGCGGCGTTCAAGGAGGTCTCCATTGTGAACGGACTTGAGTCCTTCCAGTTTTGGTGAACCCATTTCTTCCCACATTGATTTGGCCCATTCGGGGAGTTCAACGGTTTTTTTCTTCGCCATGGCCCGACCAATCGGCGAGCATACATGAACCTCACCTTTGTCCTCCCAATCCGGTTCACAACGGGATACTTCATCAAGGGATGACGGCGGGACAGCGTTGAGGAACAGGCATGAAGGTCTCCTGGCGCACCCTAGGTACGGTCTTGTTGGAGGATGAAATCCTCGACAAAGCCTTCTCCCGTGCCAAGAAAGCGGCCGACCGGGTCGACGACTCCGACCGGGTGTTTCGGGTGCGCAAGCAAATGACGCGCATGGTGCAAACGGCGGCCGACATCATCGCAACAGAGTTCCAGGAACTGGTGGCTGCTTGGCCTTCGTTGGACCAATCCCCTCTCTTCGATGTCGCCATGATCGACGCTTGTGTTGGTTGCGATGAATACCGAAAGAATCTGGCCACCCTTCAATGGGCATCGAAGCAGGTGCTCCGAATCGCCTCGCAAAACGCCAAGAAAATCATCCGTACGGGTCGTACGGATTTGATGCACGATGCGAGGCGGGAAGCCTACGGGCGTATCTCTTCAGTGATGCGGCAGGTTGGCCCTTCCTTGACTTGGTTGAGCGAGGCAAGAGAGACCCTCAAGCGATTGCCGAAGGTTGACCCCGTCTCGCCTTGTATCGTCGTATGTGGGGCGCCCAACGTTGGAAAGTCGGCGTTCATCTCCGCCCTCAGTACCGGAAAAATGGAGGTGAACCACTACCCGTTCACCACCAAACAGATTCACGTTGGCCACTTCGTCCATCGTCGTTTGCAGTACCAAATGGTGGACACTCCCGGATTGCTTGACCGCCCCATGGAGGAACGCAACCACATCGAAATGCAAGCCATCGCGGCCTTGGAGAACATTGGTTCCTTGGTGTTGTTCCTTGTTGATGAAAGCGAATCATGCGGCACGCCCTATGAGGAGCAGATGAACCTGCTCGAAGAGGTGCGAAATTTGCTTCCCGAAACCGAATTGATGATGGTGAGTTCCAAGGCCGATTTGCTTCAACCCCTTCCTCCGATGTGGGATGAAGTGAGGGCTGAAGAAGAGGCCTGGCGGGAGGAAGGTAGCGAAGGAGAGCCATTGCTTCCTTTGTTGATGGATGGAGAAGGCCGGGTTTGTTTGTCGGCCACCGAAAACGTTGGCCTGGATGCTATGCGTCTGGAAATCGTCCGCAAAGTAAAGGCTGCTCGTCCGAACAATCCAATGGAACTCCCTGAGGGTTGGTATCGTCAAGATGTCTGATCACATCGTTTCAAGGGGGACGATGCCAAGTCCGACCATGCCTTCGCGTAGCGTGGTCCGAGCAAGTTCCGAAACGGCGAAATAAAACGGGTTGACTTTACCCTCATCAATGATGTAGCAGTCTCTATAGAACGAGTTGTAGGCCGTTGATAATTGGAGCATGTACTCGGCGTACAAGTTTGGCCGGTGCTCTCGGACCACCTTGGCCAATCGGTCATCGTGAACGGCCAGCATGCGCAGCAATTGAACCAGACCATCCGGCATGGTTGCTTCTGGGATTGGAGGCATGGAGGTTATTTCTGAAGAATCAGCGTCGGTTTCCATCACTTTTCGATGAATGGAACAGGCACGGGTATGGCTGTACATGATGAACGGAGCCGAGCCCGCTTCAAAGCTCAAAGCATCTTCCCAACGGAACGTGAATCCTTTTTCTGGACTGACGCTGATGATGTTGAATCGCACGGCTGAGGTGCCCACGGCTTCTGCTATGGTGGCCATCGCTTCCGGGTCGAGGTCCGGGCGCCGTTCCTTGAGTACCTCAACAGCATGCGCATGGGCCTCCTCGAGAAGGTCGTCCATGAACACCACGTTTCCTCGGCGGGGGGACATTTTGCCCTCTGGCAATTTGATGAAGGAATAGAACATGACTTCAGGGCGGCGTCCACCAAGTTCCTCAAGGGTGAGGCCGACCTGTTGGGCCTGCAATTTGTGGTCTTCACCAAGGACGTTGATCAGTTCATTGCATTTCGTCCATTTCCATTGATGATAGGCGATGTCCCTGGTTGCATAGAGCGAGGAACCATCGCCACGTCGATAGAAGAATTCTGTTTTTCCTTTGAGTCCTCGTTGGCCCAAGTCAAGGTATTGCGCTCCGTTTTCTGCGACGCCATTGATTTCCAAAGCGCCAAGGGTTTCCATCAGCTTTGCCACGTCGCCGTTTGTGACGAACACCGATTCTTTGGTAAAGCGGTCAAACACAATGCCGAGGCGGCCCAGTGTTTCGAGCATGCCGTCAAGAACGGGCTGGTAAGCGTCTTGAAACGATGCAAGCACGGCTTCGTCTCCATGTTCGCTGGCGTGGACCAGTTCGCCGATGGTCTTCTCGATGGTTTCGCTCTTTTCACTCTCCTTGCGCA
>NZEQ01000091.1 GCA_002689105.1 Verrucomicrobiales bacterium
GATGAAGCCGAGAATGAAGCCGAACATGAGGTGAGCGACACCGAGGTAGACGGAGAGCAGAACGTATTCGTTGAGGGACGAGGTGGCTCGGTGGAACGGAATCTTGGTGTAACTCATGTTGAGCGTGTCCGTAATGAAGGCCGGGAACGTGATGTTATCGTAAGTCCAAGCGTAAATTCCGGCCAGAGGGGAGGCGTCGCCCATTTGGCCGGTATTGTCCCACACAAAGCCGAAACCTTCTGCGAAGAGGAAGCCCCAAATCATGCACCAAACGCCCATCCACTTGAGGATGGTGATGCCGTTCTTGGCGACGGGGTCGGCGGCAAAGGATTTCGTTCCGAGCCAAAGGCCGAGAAGGAAGATGATGAAGCCGTAGCCGAAATCTCCCAGAATCAAACCGTAAATCATCGGGAAGGTGAGCATCAAGAAGAAGGTCGGGTCGAACGTTCCGTAGGTTGGTCGGCCGACCAAACCCACCATCAGTTCAAAGGGGCGCGAGACAGCGTCGTTCTCAAGAGCGACCGGGGGCGTGGGCTCATGGTGGTGTTCGTCATGGTCGTCGTGGTGATGGTCGTTCACGAAGGCTTCGACCTCAACGTGGGAAGCCATGTCCTTGAGAGCCGACTTCACGGCGTTGGTTTTGGATGAAGGAACCCATGCGTCCAGGGCGAAGGCTTGACCGGAGACGGCGAGTTGAGTGGGCGCCGTGTGAATCTCATCTTCTTTGGTCAAGTATTCGTGGATAGCGAGGATGTTGCGGCCGTTGTTTCGAGCCCAACGCTGCGCATCTTCTGAAGCGGAGAACATGGTGCCCTCAACCTCACTGCGCTTAGCCAACAATTGTTTGAGGGCCTCGTCTGCAGATCCGCTCATGGTTGGAATTTGGACGGGCTTGCCACCGAGTTCACCCATGGCCATCTGCACTTCTGCGCCTTCAGAGGGCAAGCAGGCGACGGCGACGATACCCGGGGCCCAGGCGAGTTCCACTTTCTGAGCAAGGGAGCCAAACATCGACCGTGCTTTGCTGGCTTTTTTGGTTTCAGAGACATAGACTTCAACACGGTCGGAACCAGCGAGAAGGTCCAAGTCCATGTTCAAAGGAGCCAATCGGCGCAAGAGGTGAATCTGTTCGTCAAGTACCTCCAGTTCTGCTTCGGAGTCTCGGTGAGTGTCAAGAAGGTCAAGGCCGGTTTGCAACTCTTCTGAGAACGAGCCCTCGAGCAATTCCTTGACGCGACGAAGCGGCACCGGACCTTCGGTGTTGACAGGTTTGAAAGCAGAAATGGCCGCACGGACCTTGGCAAGGAGGGAGCTGACGTGGTTGGCTTCATCGGAGGCGCTTGCTTGGCCGACATTCACGCCTTCTTCGAAGTTGGTGTAGGATTCGATGTGGACGCAGCCAAGTTCTGTGCACGTTCGCAACACATCGGCCATACGGCCGACCGGTGCGGCGACCGTAAGACGAGACATGGCGACGGTGTCAAACATTTGATCGCCTCATTCAGATGACAGTGCGTTCACGACCATATCAACGGCCGAATCTTGGTTGTTCGAGGAACTTGATTCAATGCTCGCCACTTCCTTCGCTCCAGCCGCCTTGACTTGGTCGGCTTCGCCTTGCGCCTTGTTTCGGGCGTCGTCCAGAATTTTCTGTGTCATGGTCACCGTTTCATCGGCTGCATTTTGCACCATTTCAGAGGATTTTCGGCGAGCATCTGCCACGATTTTGGAGGCTTCTTCTTGTGCATCAGAAAGGCGCTTTTCGGCGTCTTGCTCTGCGGTTTTGATGCTTCGAAGGACCTCGGACATACCCATGAAGAACACCTGTTGACTTTCCCAGCGAAAGGGGGTTTAAGAGTCTAACGGGGTGTGTTCTTTGGTTCAATTTTCGGGCTTAGTACCACGAAAACGACTGGCCATGCCGAACGGATAAAGTAGCCGACCCTGAACGTTTTGAAAACCAACCTTCTTCATCATTTTTCGATAGTAGCCATTGGTCCCGTAATGTGTGTAGCTGCGAGCAAGACCTTTCCAAGGATGGTCTTTTTCCCTCGTGATGACCCTCGCCATCAGTTGAACCACGCTGTTCATCCAAAGGTAGCCAAAAAAACCGTGGAGTTTGTTGGCCTTCCCCGCATCGCAAATCACCAAACGACCCCCCGGTTTTAGCACCCTGAAGATCTCGTTGAGCCCCTGCTCTTTGTCCTTGAAATCTCGGAAAGAGAACAAGCAGAAAACCATGTCAAACGAATCGTCGGGCAGCGGTATGTCTTCTGCGATGGCCTCGACATAGGTCGCCGGTTCTTCACCGCGCTTGGCACGGGCGCCGTCCACTCGAGGTTGGGCTGTGGCCAACATTTCAGGCGACGGGTCCAGACAGGTCAATTCCATTCCAACCAAATCCTCCGCGAAGGAGCCGGGACCGCATCCCACTTCGAGCACCTTCATGCCGGGCGTTGCATGGTTTCGGACATTTCGCCTCCAACGCTTGTCTTGACCGAACGTCATCCATTTGTTCACGCGGTCGTAATTGGGAATGGTGGCTTCGAGTTGCCCCTCAAGCTCTTCCCAAGCCTCGGAGTCAATGCCGGACGGGTCGTATCCTCCGGTCGCAGCGCGCTTCCCCATGGGGGATGGCGCACGCCCGACTGTTTTGGACATGTCGTTTGCACCACAGGCGGCCGTCAAGCGATACGTTCCACGGTTTCTGGCGTAATACCTTCTTCGGGCGTTACTCGGAACACGAGAATTTTCAAGTTCTCAGGAGCGTTTCTAAACTTCGAGACGATCATTGAGTTTTCGAAGTCGGTACCGATGGTTCGAACCTTGAACGAGAGCACCATGTCGGCGATGGAGGACAATTCCTGCTTGATAGCAGGGTCGAGACCGTCAGACGATACCGAAATCATCAGCAAACCTCGCACCATTTGAGCGTGGGCCTGGAGCATACGAACCATGGAGATCACGCGAGCAGGGTCCTCACGCTGCAGGAAGAAATCAAGGTTGTCGAGGACCACCCTAAAATACGGCCCGAGGCCCATGATTTCGTTGGTGACCTCGGTGAGGTAATCCTGGCTACTGTCATCAACAAACCGAGTTTGAGCAAGGCGTTGGATGTCAGCCAGTTGAAAGCCCTCAAGGCGGTATCGACTGGCGAGCAACTCACGTTCCAGGACATTGGCGTTGTACTCTTCGCCAATCGTTCGAACTTTGATGTCGAGCGGCCAGTCGTATTTCTTGAAAATTCGAATGATTTCCTGCTGGCCTTCATCGGTTGCGATGTAGAGGGTGTTTTCGGGCTCCTCTGCGGGCGACGTGAATTGTTTAGCGAACAACTCGCTACCGGAACCGGTTTCGGTAAAGGCGATCATCGTAAATCCTCGTGGGACGCCCCCCCGCATTTCGTTGTCAAATTTTGGAACGCCGAAGGAGCCGACGGAGCCAAAGAACTCTTCATCCTCGGGGTCAAAGGTCATTTTTCGAGCCATGCATCATCACCTCAGAGGAGGACCACCTGTCCACGGTCGATCAAATCAGTGCAATAGGTGTCAAGATTTGCAAGCACGAGCGGTGGCGTCTGGTCGGGAACGTTGAGCATCACGGAAAGCACCTCTCGCTGCCGGAACGTGTTGATGAAGGTGTGGAGATACTCTGCGAGCATCCGGTCGTCGTTGTAAATGGCCAAGGCGTTCACGCTGTCAAGGAAGACAAAATTTCGTGCACTGCTGACGGTTCTCAGCGTGTAAAGGGTGCGCAGCAGGATGCTTTCCAGCATGATGGGACTGTCAATGAACGTGATGTTGGAATAAGGAACATCCGTCCCGCCAAGCACACCAGAAGACACCAAATCAAGAAACTGAATCCCCGAGACATCAACGCCGATGGATTCGAAGGCTTGGATGATTTCAACTGCACCTCGACTGGCAGAGATGTATACGCCGCCCATCTCAAACATCTGCATGAGCGGAATCATGGTGCTGGCGGTGACGGCGAAAGAGTTGGTGGCGCTCATGCGAACCTGAACGGAGCTTCCCAGCGAGACTTGAGTCAGTTGTTCGGCAATCTGTTGGTCAAGTTCAAACATCTTCATTGCCCCCATCTGGATGTCTTGTCGGCCGAAGCACCCCATTTGAGCATCGGAATGAGCATCACTCCAAGCGGTGTCAATTCAATAGCGTGTTTCGCTCGGCTGTGCGAGGTACCACGCATCTTCACCACTTGCAAGAACCGGAGCAAATGGCCCATTCGCTCTGAGTCGCCCATGACGATGATGCCGTCAGCAATGGCTTCTTCAACACCAAAGGAAGACCAGTGGGCGTTTTCGGTGGCCGAGGTGATTTCGGAAATCAGGATGGTGGTGCAGCCCAGCGTGGCCAATTTCTTTCCGAGCGTAAACAAGAAGTCTCGAATCAATTGTTCCGATTTAATCTTGTAACAAAGCGTGGTGACCGAATCAATGACCAGGCGAGTGACACCGATGGTGTTCACGATATCGACGATGGATTTGATCAGGGCGTGAACGTCATCAAGGTCAAAGGAGGCCTTTTCAAGACCCAACCATGAGTAGAGAACGTCCATGTCAAAGACGTTGATGAGCCCTGAATCAACCATGTTCATGTCGAAGAAGGCGTATTGGCGAATGTTTTCCAGCAGTTTCACCGAAGGCTCAGTGGCCGTAAAGTGAGCGCATGCTTCGCCGGCCAAAGCACCTCGAACGAGGAATTCCATGCCAAGGGTTGTTTTTCCTGAACCACAGGTTCCAGCGGCCAGCACGGTTGATCCGTAGGGAATCCCACCGCGTAGAATCTCATCCAATCCATGGATGCCCGTCACGCATCGGTCTCGGGTGTAAACGCTCGTCGGTTGCATGGGGACCAAACGGAAGGAACAGGCTTGGGTTGATGAAGTGTGCGGAAAGCAGACGATTACGCAACACCGATTCAGGCGGTACCTTCACCGGGAGTTGGCGAGTCTTCTAACGCCCACGAACTGGACTCAAAACGGTCATCTCCATCCCAAACCAAGGATTGTCCGGTCACCATGAACAGTTGGGTGTTCCCCCCCCACTCAACCCGCATGACATCGACAGGCGTGATCTCGTCAAGTTGCGTGTAGCGGAGGCTCAAGGTGCCTTGACCGTTAGCCAAACCGTCCAATTGCCCCACGCCCAAGAAGCCCAAGGAACCCAAGTCGACCACGTGCGTTGCATTGCCTACCGCTTGAGACGAGGCATCCCCGGTGAACAAGGAAAGCGATTGACCTGAGAGGACACCCGATTGCAAAAGGAGGTTGCTCGAACTGCTTCCGGAGGTGTGATTCAACGACCAACCTTTCAAAGCAACAGCGAAATCGTTTGGATTCTCAACCTCAATCCATTCCGGGCCGCTGGAAGAAGGTCGAGCCATGACTTCGGTTAGGTGGAGCACGTTGTTCTTGCGACCACCATCATGGACTTCCAAAATCACACGAATCAATTCACCGTCCTGTTGGAACGAACGATAGGCCGTGGAAGAGGAGGGTGCCGTACCTCGCTCAGTCCCGCCCTCAAACAAAACGGTTGACGCACGACCTGCTTGTGTGCTTTCAGCGACCACGATGGTGAGACGAAGGCTCATGTCGACATCAAGGCCCAAGCCGGAGGCCATACCGTCTTCGGTGACGTTGTGGAGCGCTACAATGCGGTCCATGTCAAGCCGCTGGTGCATCAGCAAACCCGGCTGAACCCTTCCTTCGTGAAGCGCATCGGCGGAAGCCAAATGCCAATCGGCGGAAGCGTTTGCATAATCCAAACCATCAGCGTACGGAACAAACCATCCTTCGCCCGAGGTGAGTCGATCCAGGCCCAACGACGCCGCTCGGTCTAACCGGTCGACGTCAGGGTCGTTGGAACCCATTTGGAGTTGAGCTAGGGAGAGAAAAGCCGTGAGAATCATCAAAAACAGCGTGAACGCTGATAGGAATTCAATCACGGCCGTCAAGGCACCTTCATCCCGCTCGCTAGCAAGGGGCGTTCGGCGCATGCACTGACCATGCCTGCACAATTCATGAGGTTGCCGCATGAAACCATGCGAACGCCCTAAACTGACCCCACTTGTCGCATCAACCATCACCGCCAAATGCTCAAATTAGGCTGATGAGAAGCGATGAGTCTTTGAATCACGGATGGAAGGAGGTTACGATGACCGAGCGAAAGCAACGCGAGATTCCCAACCGACGAACCAGTCTTGGTTTCGTTGTCATGCTCCTTTTGTCAACCCTTGGCGTGCTCGCTACGGCCCCAGCCTCCAGCGCGAGCCTGACGGGTTCAATCGGCATTTCCGGCAGCTCATCGCCGGTGCCCGATGCATGGTATTCATCGTTCGACACCATCAGTTTTGAAGCCGAGGTCACCAACTTCTACAACAGCCCGTCGGGTGCTGCCCGAGTTCTCACGTGGTATGCATGCGACGGCGACATCACCGCCTCCTCCTGCAAATCGGTCTACGATGAAACCGGCCAGTTCAATATGGGGAACATCCAGGGCCAATCCACCGAACTTGTGCCCTCCACCGCACTGTGGATTCCCGGGCAAAACGCAGAAGGGACCTTCACCATCGTCTACAGTTTCAGTCAAAATGACCAAGTTCCCTCCGACGACGAGCTCCGTTTCACCATCAACTTGACCAACGATTTCGTCGACGTGATTGCAGATACCGACCACAACCCCATTGAACACCTCCAGAATCTTGCCGTTTACGACCAGGAAAGCGTGTTGAACACGGGAACGGACTATGTCTTCAAAGCCAAGGGCCAATCCACGTTGTGCGGTTTGTGCACCTTCACGGGAGAGTTTGGATGGCAACTCTGGGATGAGCAGGAGACCATGATGCTCAAAGAGGCTTACAAAACGGTGGAAAACCTTCCTGCTTGGGGTGGCTACGACCCTTACAACATCAACTTGCCAGCGTTCAATTACGGACAGGAAGGACGGTACATGCTGAAGTTTGGACTGTTCAGCAGCATAGGAAACCCTCATGCTGACCTCAACCCCTCAAACAACCTCGCGGCCTACGAGATCGTCCTGAACGACAGCATTGACCTCAAAGTGATGGATGTCTACCCAAGCCATAACGTCCAATCCTCGCAATTCTACTACGGCAACGACCGTGTGATTTCCACCTTTGCGAATCTCGGGAACATGTCGGTTGAGAACATCACGGTCTCGTATCAGGTGTACAACACCCAATACGAACTCGAGGTGGAGGACAGTTGTGACATCGCCGTGATGCACCCCAGCGAGACAGAAACCTGCACCTTCAACATGACCACCACTGGAAACAACCGTTTGATTCGGGTGCAATTGCCCACGATCTATCAAAACGGCGAGGATGTACGAATGAGCGACAACCTCTACTCACTCAACGCCAACGTCCAAGTTGGCGCCATCAACCCCTCTGTCCAAACCAATTCCGACAACAACGTCTTCCTCACCACAGAGGATGTTGAGCTTGTGGCACGTTTCAGTTCCATCGCCTCACAACCCCTCAACTACACGTGGCGAGAGGGTTTCTATGTCTGGGGGCACGGACAAGTGCTCAATCGAACTGGAGAAGCGTTTGGCCTCGGGCACCACAACCTCACGCTCCAAGTCACCGACCCTTGGGGCGAGACGGAATACGCTTACGTGGAATTCGACGTGTTGAATTCGGTCAACCTGAGCGTTGAACCTTACTTTACAGGGTTTGCCATCACGGAGCAGGAAGCCGCCTTCTCCCACGACATCCTCCTCCCCCATCTTGGGAAAAATTACGGCATAGGTGGCGGCGATTCCCCGTTGATGATGATCGCCGTTGATGTCCAATCGCTCTCGAGTGAGGAAGAAGGATTGCGAAACATTGGCCTGACCATGGATTTGACCTCAATTCTGCCCGAAAACATCGATTTGACCACGGTCGATATTCGATACCTCCCTTCTACTGATAGCGTTGAGTGGGAGTTCCTCGACGGCGTTGACGGCTACACCTTTGGCCCGGATTCTCAAACGGTGGACATCTCGATGACCAAAGACGGCGTGATCCTCCTCATCGGCGTGCTCCCACCAACCAACGCCACCGCTGAAGACGTGGAATGGACACAACTCGTTGACGGTCAAATCCAACTGGACTGGACCCCGAACGGCGACATCACGAACCCCTACGTCGGTGGATGGAACATCTACAAGATTCAGGGCATTTCAGGAACCACGGTCTTCCCGGAAACGGCGAACGGCATCAACGAGAACATCTGGGAAGAGTTGACACTGGAAAGTCTCGCCACCACTTTACCCCTCGGGGACCAAACTTGGCTCGACCCAGACCGGCTTGAAACAGGCATTTGCGCCTCTTATGCCATCATTCCCATCGACCGAGAAGGAAATCCCAACCTCCAGATGGCCAACATCACCCGGGTTGACGGGGTTGCAGGTCAACTCTGCGGCGATGCCATTCCACCATCGACCTCTCTGGTCGGTCTCTCGCACACATGGACCTTCACGAACAGCACGGAGTGCTACGAAGAACAGCAAGACTGGTCGGTGTGCTACACCGTAGACCTTTCGTGGACATGGCCTCCTCACGAGGCTCAAGGCAACGTCACTTGGAATATCTACCGCATTGAGGCAAGACCAAGCAACATTGACCTCAAGTTCATCGAACCCATCGTCGAGGGCCTGGAAGGAGTTCCAGGCGAAACGGGGACGCTCACTCAGAGCGGCCTTGACCGAGATGGCGTCCAGCCTTACCGGACGTATTACTACATCTTGGCCCCAATTGACAGCGTCGGTAATGAATTGATGGCGGCCAACTACCCCTCGGACAACATTGAACGAGTGCAAATCGATGACGATTGGTGGGCGTATAACCAACACCTCATCCCTCCTGAACCGGAGCCCCCTGAACCTCCACTTGGCATTCCATGGTTGCAAAAACTGAACGATGCAACACAAGTTTCCGAGTTCCAAAACGCAGGTTTTGTTTTGCTTGGAACCATCGTGCTCAACTTCCTTCTGCTCCCGTTGTTGCTTAAGCGAAGAAAGCGACTCAAGCGTGTTTTGGAAGCAAGAAAGCGCAACAGTGCCGCTGCTATGAGCGAGTTTGACGACTTCTTTGAGTGATTGGCGCGGCAGGGGAGATTCGAACTCCCGAGGTGAGACACCACTGGATTAGCAATCCAGCGCAATGGCCAGGCTATGCGACTGCCGCTCGCACCTCGCCCACCTTCGGTCTTCTCATGAAGATGACGGTGAGCAATGGCCAGCGTTCGGCAACCGAATTCAACTCACAGTGGCCCGAGGATACCAAGCCACGCAGCAGGAATGAAAGAAATAATCACCAAGGACAAGAACATCCAACCGAGATAGAACAGGCTCCTGAAGAAGGACTTGGCGGCTTTTGGCATTCGTCCGTTTTCATCAAACGGTTCGTTTGGATCGATGGCCCAAACAGAAGCAGCATACCACAGCGTTAGGCCGCCCGAGACAAAGGCCCAAAGCAAGGGAAGGCCGGATTCTGGCCAAAAACATGGAACCGAACCCAAAAGGAAGAGAAGCACGCAATACACCTTCGCTTGAAACAGCGTGTGCTCAGCACCCTTCACCTCGTTCATCATGGGGATGTTGACTTTCCCGTATTCCCCCGAACGATAGAGTGCAAGCGCCCAAAAATGCGGTGGGGTCCACAAGAAGATGAGGAAAAACAACATCCACGGGACCGGTGAGCCGAGGTCGAGCATGTTCGAGTCAGCGATGCTATCCCCTGCCGCCGCCGCCCAGCCAATCAGCGGAGGCGTTGAACCGGCCAGCCCTCCAATGACAATGTTTTGTGGCGTTCGGCGCTTGAGCCAAATGGAGTACACCAAGACATAAAACAACACTGAAAAGGCTGACCAAAAAGCTGCTTTCACGCTGAGGAGCAGGAAGAGAGAAGAACCCACGACGGCAAGAATCGAACCAAACAACAGGGCGAATCTTGGGGTCGCATGGCCCAATGGAACGGGTCGATTCATGGTTCGGCGCATGTGAGGGTCAATATCGGCATCGTACCACATGTTGATGGCGTTGGAGCCACCCGCAGAGAGGGTTCCTCCAACCACCGTGATGAGGATGACAACGAAGGTATCGGACCACGTTCGTTCGACATCCATGACGCCGTAGCGTGCGAACGTGTCGTGAACGAGAATGGCACAAATGGCAGTGATTTGCAACAAGACGATGACGCGCAATTTCATCAATTGCATCATCACGCTGAGCATCCCCGGATGCTCGGGTGGAGAAGCGTCAACCAAAGCGCTCATTCTGCCTCACCCGAACCGTGGGCGCCTTTTGGTTGTGCACGGCTGAAACGCATGGCAAACATCAGGAAAACGGCGGAGAGAAAAGCCCCGACACCAACCACCAGATGGAGGAGAGAAAGCCATTCAGGGAAATCACCTACTTTGGCAAACACGATGTAAGAGCCACCCACCATCACGTTGAGAAGCCATACACCGGTCGTCATTTCTGCAAATCGGACAAGCTCTGAACTCCCCGGTGTTTGTTGAGCCGACATTCGCAGATTACTCACCCCGAGGACGAGCACAAGCCCGACCAACAAGGCTCCAAATCGATGCATCATTTGAATGAATACCCCTGGGCCGTCAAGAGATGGAAGTATGGAGCCCTGACACTTTGGCCAACCGTCTGGAAAACCGACCGAGCAACTCTGATTGTACTGACCTCCAGCCGAGGACGAGACCCATGCGCCCAACACCAACAACACACCGACGGCTGCGGTCATTGAATGAATTCGTTTTGAATGAGCGTCGATGAAGGAACGTGGCGCTTGAAGGAACGTCCACGAAGCCCCCTCGGTGATTCTCATCGACATGTATTGCCAAAGCAGGCCGGAGGTGAAGATGCATGCTAGTGAAAGGTGCAGAGCAACGGTCCAATCCGCATTGTCATACCGAACGGTGATGTAGCCTGCGGTTGCTTGGACGATGAGCAGCACAGCAGAGAATTGTGCGGCCCGCTCCACCGGTTTGCCGTAATGTTCTCGTCGCTTCCTTGCAGAGAACACGTTGAGAACAATGGGGACGGCGATAACACCCACCAGCATCCGATGGAACCATTCAACGAAGATTTGGAAGACGGTGTAGCGATGGTCTTCCCCCCTTGAATCAATTTGATCTGGATTGGCATCCCAATAGGCACCTTGCTCGGC
>NZEQ01000092.1 GCA_002689105.1 Verrucomicrobiales bacterium
TCGTAAGCGTCAGGAATACCGTCACCGTCAGAGTCGGAGTACTCACCGTCGTTGGGGTCGTTGGGGAACTGGTCGGTTGCGTCGGACTTGCCGTCACCGTCGGTGTCGGCGTTGTTCGGGTTGGTACCCGAAGCATACTCTTGGGAGTTGGTCAAGCCATCTCCGTCAGGGTCTGCGTTTCCATCGCCACCGTTGGTGGGGTTCAGTCCGTTCGAAACCTCCCATCCGTCTGGGAGACCATCGCCATCGCTGTCTGCATTGTTCATGTTGGTGCCTTGGGATTGCTCCTCAGCGTTGGTCAAACCATCGCCGTCCCAGTCGGCGCCGCCGTCTGAGGGGTCGAGGGGGTCGGATCCATCACCCGAGGCTGCCGAAACAGCGGAAAGGGCGAGGAACAAAGCCAATAGCACGCTCATCATTTTCGTCTTCATGTTTTTTTCACTTCCTTTGTTTTTGGTTGTTTTACATAGAGAACCCGCTGTTCTCTCTTTCCAATGTCGATGCGCACATGGTGGGCTTCGGCGTTTGGGATTGATGCAACGCTTCGCGGATTGGATGAATAATTGCCAAATCTTGTACAAGGGTTGGTCGGCCTCCAATTGACAGGGGGCATGAGGGAGAATCGTTGTCCCTCTCTCCATTTTCCTTGTACGTTGACTTGTTCAAATCCTCCGTTTGCATCGTTTTTCACGGGTTGTTCATAGGGAACCCAGCGTTCCCTCTGCCCTATTCAAGGGCCCTACCCTATATGAAAGGCGCGATGAATTGATTCTCCAGCCATCGGCGCCTAAACACCAGGGACGTTGGTTGCCGGAAGCAAAATCGAAGCATCGTGATTGAACACGTAACGAGCGATGACTTCAGCGAGTTCCTCATCACTGAACATGTGAACACGTTCTGGGCCGTTGCCAACCGCTGGAGCGAAGAGTTGCAGGCCGAAAGGTTTCGCAAGTCGGGAGAGGGCAATTTTAGCTGCTCGAACCGTGTTTGCACCTCGAACGCCGCTCTCTGCAAGACCCATCCCAAGGCTGTGAATCAATTTTCCTTGACGTACGCCGTAGCCGCCGGCGGTTGCCATCATGCCGAGAATGACAAACTGGTCTCGACGAGAAGCGTCCCAACGGTGTGGATCTCCTCGGAATCGATCTTGAAGGGCTTCAATCAAAGCATGGTGCACCTCATTGAGATGCTCCGGGTCAAGCGGCGGTACTTGCAGAGGGCGATGATTCGCCGATTCTTTCGGTAAAATTTCGTCGAACGGCGTCCATTGATAATCTGCAAGAAGCCAATTGTTGAATTTCTTAGAGAGCAGGGGGTCTGCGCCTCTCCACGACCAAATGCTTCGCTGAAGCATTTCTGGCGCAATGGAATCAAAGACTTCTGGGGCTTCTTCGGAAAGCGTTCGAAACGCTTCGAGTAATTTTTGAAAATACAAATCTCGTTCTTTTTCCGATTTGGAATTGTATTTTTTCGCTACGTAATAATCAAAATCGGGCTGCGATTTTGCGTAGCTTCTCGATGAACGAGAATCTTTCATGTTTCTATCCTGTGCGCTGGATGTTTTATTTTCTTTTGTCTTTATGTATGGTGTTGATCTCATCTCTACTCCCTCTTTCGGGCGCAAATCCATCTTTTTGTTCCGTCTTATGTGTTCATTTTAACATTCAATGGGCGTTTATGGAAACTGCCGATGCTAACTTGAACGATTGAGAGGATATATACTTTAGATGTTCAAAATCGCTTCATCATGGACCTGTGTGGCCCGATAATCCCGATATCATACGGTTCATCGATGACCGACCAGCCCTGCGATTCGTAGAATTGAATGGCATGCTCCCTTGCTTGTAGAAGTCCAGTTTTACAGCCGTATTCCGTGAACATGAGTCGTTCAAGTTCCCCGAGCACAGCCGCTGCTAGTCCTTTGCGTTGATGCTCAGGGAGGGTCCCCATCTGCCGGATTTGAAAGGCGGGTCTCTGAGCAGAAGCGTCTGCGAGCGGACCAAAGGGTGGGATGAGGGCTGCTCCAGGTCCTTTGTGATCGGCTCCAGAGCCGTCCGAATCCTCAGGGATGATGTGAGCGCGCCCCACGGCGGCGATGACGGTGTCAATTTCCGCCCAGGCATGAACAGCTTGCTCGTCGTCATCGAGGCGTTCACTGCCAAGCGGCATCCCCAACGGTTCTCGCAAGACCGCATATCGGGTTCGGAAATAGGGCTCTGATGGAATCCCGCGCACGTGCCGAATCCTTGGCACGCCTACACCCCGAAAGCGATCATAAAGATGATGAAGAGCAGAAGCGGACCGCCCACGAAACCAAGGAGAAGAGAACTGAGCAACCCATAGCCCAAAGCCCGATACCCTTTCGCAAACGAGGCGATGGTGGCCACAATAAAACCAAGCGGCAAGAAACAAAACATGGTGTCAAAGAACGTAGTGGACCGCTCTTCTTCTTCCTCTAAATCGGGATCCACGTACTCGATAGAAAAATCAAGACTGTCCGAGGACCCCTCTGACAACGTGAACGCTATGGTTTGATTGGCAGGATAATAATAGCCGATGGAAACTTGGCGGTTGTAATTGATTTGTTGTTGAACGTCGATATCTTCCTGTTCATCTTCAAAGGGTTCGCCCCAACACGTGATGTAAACAAATCCGCCTTCGTATTCAAAATCTGTAGTGAAATAATTGAAAACTTCGTCGGAGCCGGGCTGAAGTTGATGTTGAAAATTCACGCCGTCTTCACTTTCAACCGTGACGACCTCGTATCGATAGGCATCATCCCATGAAGGTTGAAGCGTATTTCCAATCAAAACAACAACAATGAAAACAGCAAACGGGGCGAAAAGACCCATGAAGAATTGGCTCCATCGAAACCGCTCTTTCTGATAGACTCCCGGGACGGTGAACATCTGTTGGCCCGGAGATGCCATCACCTCTCCAGACAACTGAGGTGTTGAACCCCCCCCGAGTTGGCCATGCTGCGCTGGCGAGGCCGTGGTATTTCCGCCCAAAGACCCCATGACCATGGGGGTGGGTGGAAGAGAAGATTCTGCAGAGGCCCTGGCGATGTCGTCGGCATCAAGAGCAAAAAATGGTTTTTCACCCTCTCCAGGAGGCGGGTTCTGTTCTTCTTCTGCCATGGTTGATGGCAGTTGTGAATCCGTTTAAACAATCCTCCCACCTTGCCACAGAGGGTAAAGGCGCGTTGAAATAGGTCATGCCGCTGGGCGTGAATACAGCACGGATGTCAGAGTGGCTATGAGCGGGACTGCAGATCCTGAGACCGGAGTTCGAATCTCCGTCCGTGCTCCAAAACACTTCTCATTTTGAAAATATCATACGAGCCTTCAAAGGGAAAACTGGTCAGCAGACCACAGATAGGAGAGGAGCATCATGCCCGAAATCAATCCCGTCTTGAGTCAGGTTGGTATCGGTTTTGCCGCCTTTCTTGCGCCGCCCGGCCCTGAGGTGATTCGGTTCACCGTCGGCCAACCCGATTTTGGAACGCCGCAGCCGGTTGTTGATGAGGCAAAGGCCTCCTTGGACCGAGGTGAAACCGCCTATACGCGCCCCCAAGGAACGGTCGCTTTGTGCGAGGCCGTTCAACAGCATTTGACCCAATTTGACATCGCCGTCGACGCCAACGATGTGGTGGTCACGCCCGGTTGCAAGCAGGCGCTGTTCTACGGGATGATGGCGGTCCTCGCACCCGGTGATGAAGTCCTCCTCCTCTCTCCTGCTTGGCCTTCTTACGACGGTATGGTCCGCCTCACAGGAGCGCTCCCCGTTCACGTTCCTGTACGAAGAGACAACTACCACCCGGATTTTGACGCACTCGAAGCGCACGTCAACGAGAACACGAAAGCCATCATCCTGAACACGCCCAACAACCCAACCGGTGCGGTCTACACACCAGAAGAAACCAAACGACTCGTTGATTTTGCCGTCAAAAACGACCTTTGGATTCTTGATGACATGATCTACTCCACCCTCGTTTGGACCGATGTTGGCTACACCTCGCCCTGCGCCTTTGAGGGAGGAAGTGAACGAACCATCACCATCGGAGGTTGGTCCAAAGGATGGGCCATGACCGGTTGGCGACTCGGATGGATCACAGGTCCAACCAAGGTGATGGACGGGGTGAAAACCATCAACGTCAGTTCCGCGACCCACGTTCCCACCTTCTTGATGTCAGCCGCGGCCAAAGCCCTCTCACTTGATGAGGAGGTTCAAGTGATGAAAGACGCCTTTGCCGAACGCAGGTTGTTGATGCATCAGGGCCTTTCTTCGCTGCCAGGATTCGTTGTTCCCGAACCAGAGGGAGCGTTCTACATTCTCGCCGACATCACCGGCACGGGCCTCACGGACATCGAATTTGCCCACCAAGCCCTCGAACATGCTCAGGTGCAGGTGATCCCCGGGTCGCTCATGAAAGGTGGCGACGGATTGATCCGAATCAGCTACGCCACCTCCATTGCCAACATTCACGAAGGTGTTCGCCGCCTTCGCGAGTGGCTTGAATCACGTCAATGAGAGGGCAAGAAGCGCTTCTCTGACATAGAGCATGCCAGAGAGAACAAGACCGACCATGATTCCCTTTTGGATGTCGTCGCTCTTCCATTTTTCCAACCAAATGCGACCGATTTGTGCGCCGATGAGAGCGGCGATGACAAAACCTCCCAGCAACCATACATCAACGGTCAAAACCGTCCTATCGTTCCAAAGATAGATTGGAATTCTTGTCGCATCAACCACCAGCGCGAGGACGGCGGCGGTGGCTGCGTACTCTGATTTATCGGGGAGGCGTTGTTTGAGAAACATGGCACGAAGCGCTCCCTGATGGCCGGTCAAACCGCCAAGAAACCCAGAGCCAAGGCCACCAAGGCGGTCTTCAGCCTCTGGCAGACGAATGGACGTCCATGATTCGCTGATTTTGAGGACGGGTAAAACGATGAGAGCGATGCCCACCAAGAGCAGAAGAGGGTCAGGGGGAATGACGCTTTGGAGAAGCGCGCCCATCAGAGCACCGATGAGGAGGGCCCAGCCAAATCGGCGGAGGGCATCACCATCGATATGCTGTCTGAGCATACGGGATTTCATGGCGTTGTGAGCACCGTGGACGATGGCCACGCCAGCGATGGCGTGATGCGGTTCAAACCAAATCAGAAACAGCGGCGTCGTCATCGTGGCAAGCCCGAAACCAGCGGGAACGGTGAGTGCCGCTGCAAAGAGGCAGCCCAAGAGGCCAAGCGGAACAAGCAGGTCGATTTCATCACCCCTCCGGCACGCTTAGGTGTTCGAACCCGGCTATCATTATGTGGTTGCATCTACGGTTTCTGGTGGTGAAAAATTCACCTGAATCATGCCTTCATGGTCGCGAACCTGGTAAATTCGCAAATCCTTCTTTTTTGACATGGCGCCCACGAGTTTGCCGTACGCGGGAATGAAAGGAAACGGCGACCATTCAATAACCGACCCGTCGTTCAGGTTGTATGTGGTTTGATGAAGCGGACATCGAACACAGTCATCCTCAACTTTCGCTCCCCAAGCAAGTGGCCATCGCATGTGGCGGCACAGCGCTTCGGTGGCGAACAGGGCGGTGCCTTGACGGCCCACCATCACCATCTTTCCCTTCACCGTCTTCATTTTCTTCTTGCCGGGTTTCAATTTGCTTGATTTCATTATGTTGTGCCACGTCATTTTACGGCCTCCTTGGAACGGGAATGTCGAGGTGTTTGAGCACCCTTTCAGCGCTTCGGAGCGTTCCCTGAACGGACGGGTGGGTTCGATGGTCCCCCGCCAAAAGAATCCCGTCGATTTCAACCTCTGGAAGTGTTCGTGCATGATGCTGAGGGTCAATGTGGGGCAAGGCATGTCTTACCGTGGTGGTGGCCAGGAGTGACCACTGATTGACCGAAGCACCAAACCATTCGATTAACTCGGCCTTCACCGCTTCGACATCCACCTCTTCTGCATCTTCACCCACCAGGGTGGCGACCACCCAATGATGGCCATCGGGGTGAGGATGGAGGTTGGTTGGAAGATGCACATGAAGGACGCGGTGACTGTTCTCGCCCCACTCTTCATTCAACAACAGGCGCGCTTGCTTGAACGGCGCTTCGGGAGCAACGAACACCACCGTGGTCGTCCTTCGTTCGTTGGGCCGGTGTTCTCCAACGGAACCGGGCAACATCCTCTGTGCTACGTGCTGAGGAACAGCGAGAACGACCCGGTCAAACACTTCCTTTTGCCCGTTGACAACGACGTTGGATTTGGTGACCGCTTCCACGGGCGTGTTCAATCGGACCTCCGTGGAGCGCAGACGTGCAGCCAGTTGGTGTGGTACAGCGGCGATACCGTCTCGGGGCATGACCATCTTTCCATGCGACATGGCCCCCCATGTGAAATCTGCAAAGGCGATCCGTTCAGAAAGCGTGGGGTCGAGCGTAATTCCGGTGAACAGAGAGCGCAAGACTCGCTGTGTTGATGGTCGGAAATTGCGTTGGTGGAGGCCTTCTGCAATGGAAGGCGTCGGTTCATCCATGTCACGCTCGAGGTCTCGTGCGGAGGTGCGCATGCGCCATCGAAGGAAACGAAGACCGTCGAATACGCCGACCGATTTGAGGGTCGGGAACAGGTATTGGGGGCTTCTCAGAGCATCACCGAGGAGGCGCCGGCGGCCGGTGGAGGGTGCAATGGTCATGGTGCAGGCATCCATGGGTTTGATGTGAAGGGCGTCGAGGTCAATCCAGTCTTTCACCGTGGAATAGGCGGTGTGGAGCACATGAAATCCGACGTCGAGCGGATGGTTGCCTTCTCGAAGTGTTTTCATCCGCCCACCAAGTTCAGTCGAGGCCTCGAACAACGTCACGTCGTGGCCGTTTTTCTCACAGCCGAGCGCGATGGCCAGTCCTGCTAGACCGCCACCGACCACTGCAATCTTCATGCTTCAACCCCTGATGTTCGACATACCACCGTCAAGATGGAGAATTTGCCCCGTCAGGTTGTCTGGGGCGGCCGTGAGTAACCAATGCATGCTCTGAGCGATTTCCAAGGGTTCGTTGATCCGTTTGAGCGGAATCATGCCGACCGAGGCTTCCCTGATGGCATCGGAGCGCAAAACACGTCCACCGAGCCGAGTTTCGGTCAGCCCCGGTGCAACAGCGTTCACACGAAGGCCGCGTTGCGCATAAGTCGACGCAGCCGAGCGCACCATGGCTTCGATCCCGCCTTTCGCAGCTGCGATGGCTTCGTGATTGGTCAGCCCATAACTTCCCGCCACACTTGAGGTGAACACCATGCGCCCCGTACCGGGTTTGAGCATGGCCTTCCCCGCCGTCTTGAGAGCGAGAAAAGCCGAAGTGAGGTTGGTGTGGAGAACGGCGGTGAAATCTTCCAATTTGGTGGCGTGCGGTGGGCGAAGGGCGATGGAGCCAACCAAGTGGGCCATGCCAGACAACCCGTGTTCACCCTGTTCCACCGCATGGGCCACGGCGTTCTGGACGATTGCTTCGTCCAAAGCATCGCCCTGAACCAAGTCGGCCCCCTGCTCAACAAGGTCGGTGACACGGTCACTGTCCCGTGCAAGGAGTGTCACTCGGTGGCCGTCTTCAAGCAACAGTGAGGCCAAATGGCGAGCGATGTCGCTGCTGCCCCCTATCAAAAGAAATGATTTGCCCATGGAATCCTTACACTTCATGTTCCTTTTATACTGCTGTTTTAGGGGGTTGAACATCGTTTGAAAAGGGATTGCTGTAAAAAATAACCATGCTTCGAGATGCTCATCCTGCCATTCAAGGCGTGATAAGCGAAGCCTCATCGATTCACATCCTTGGCGCTGGAATCAAGCCCGAAAGGCCAGCGCACCAAGCCGTTCATGACCTCCGAGACAAAGGATGGAGGTTGGTGCCCGTCCACCCGAATGACGCCGGAGGCGCCATTCTTGGAAGGCCTGTTCGGGCCTCCATTGAGGACGGGATTCAACCAGAGGTGGTGGTGTTCTTCCTCGCCCCTGAGCGAGCGAAACAGGCGGTGATGGAGTTGATTGTCAAATTTGACCAACGCACCATGCCCCTGCTTTGGTTCCAACCAGGGTCAGAACATGAGGGCGTTTTGGAAATGTTGAACGAGGCAGGCATTCTCCACATCGTCGACGATTGCATCGTTCGATTCATCCAGCGCCATCATTTGACCAGTCAGCGTAAAGTGGCCCCATCACCTTGGTGCCTTCAAATTGCTTCGGACGATGGAAGCGGCTGTTCGGTGTGGACCGTCGAATCGGCCTCGGACTCAAAGAACCCGCCCGCCACCGCACTGGAATGGTGCGGCGATTTTGTTGACCTTCAACAGTCCAATCACACCGTCGCTCGCTATGTTCGCTCGCTGGCCGAGCCCGGAGAATCCATAGAAGCGCTCGCTCACCGCCTCAGCTGAATCACAGTTAGGACGCAAGTGGGAGAGCGTCGATGGTGAACAGGGACCCGCCATTCCCAAACGTGGCGTAGTACAAGGTGCCGTCCGGGTGAAACACCAACGGCAACGGCGTTCCTGCGTCCCAAGCAAACCGAGTAATCTCTGTCGTGAAGGTGGTCGCTGAATCGCCTGGATAAACATCGATTCTTAGAATTTCGTGACCTTGGGGCAGAAGGGTGTTCCATGAGCCGTAAACGGTAGCGTACAAGGTAAAACCCTCAGCGGGAGAGAGGCCGGGAAGTGAAGAGTGGAGAGGACGGACATCGATGCCGTTCATGGACGTGTGCGGCGTCCACGTTCCCACAGGAGCCTGGGTTCCAGCAGGCACCGGTGTTGTTGGTTCATCGTTTGGCCAGCCGTAATTCTCACCGGGAATCATGAAATTCAATTCCTCCGGCGGGTGATCGCCTTCCCAATCTCTTCCATTATCAGTGAAAAAATACCCGTGGCCTTCAACCCAAACACCGTCAAAGGAGTTACGAACGCCGCTCGCAAGAACACCGTGTTCGCCCGTTGTGGCATTGACCCAAAGAAGGGCGGCGTTTCGTGAATCTTCTTCGTTGCAAACATTGCATGTCGACCCGCTGTGCCAGAGTAAGGTGCCGTTGGGCATCACGTCAACGGTGTTGGTCTGGTGGTTTCCAACAGGAATCCCTGAAACCAACACGTCCCGGGCTTCGAACAACCCCTCCTGTGAAACAGCATAGGAACTCAAACGCCCTGCTTCGGAAACGATGGCTCGGCCCTCGTGAAGAGCAAGGCCATGCGGACGGTCGAGCCCGTCCAAAAGCGTGCGACGCTGGTCGGTCTCGATGTTGAGTTCAACAATGGCCCCGCGGTCTCGGTCACATACCAAGAGGTGCGTTCCGTTCGCCCACACCAGACAGGTCGGACCTCCCAAATCCGAAGCAACCCGAGAGACTTCGTACCCATCAACAACACTGGGTTCATTTCCAGAGACGTAAGGGTAGAGTTGCCTCACCAGCAAGAGCGCCACAAGGAAGAGGGCGACAGCAAGCAGGTGTCGCCGCATCATACGCTGCGACCCTCCGTGTTGATTTTCAACGATTCGCACACGTCGATGTGCTCGATGAAATCAGCGTTGTCCGCTTCAGAGGTCTCGCTCGTTTTGGCGGCCCATGAGGGCCAACGCACCGATGATAGCGATCACGGTAGAGATGACCATGAAACCCGGAGTGTCTTCGCTCTCGTCAGAAGATTCTGACGCAGGTTCTGCGCCACCGTCGCCAACAACCACCTCGCCGAACATGTTCAAGCCGATGTGGGGCTCGCATGCGTAGTAGAAGGTGGTGTCTTCGGTGAAGGTGTACGAGAAGGCAACGGTTGAGGCTGCGGCGCCGGAAGTAACGCCTCCAACAACGTAATTCGTTGACTTGAAGCCATCAACCTGCTTGACGTTATGGGGCATACTGGCGTCCTCCCAGGACCAACACACCGTCTCGCCAACAGCGATGTTCACCACGATTGGGGAGAAGGCGTAGCCGGAGGCATCGATGCCGACGGTCGCCGCACAGTCAATGCCTTCGAACGGGTCAACGACCACGGGTTCCTCCACGACCGGTTCATCGGCCGGTGGCGTGAGGACTTTGTCAATCACGTGAATGATGCCATTTGAAGCTGCGACATCAGCGGAAGTTACTGTTGCATCTCCAACCATCACGGTGCCGTTTGACACGGCGAAGGTGGCGTTATCGCCGTTGACCATGGTGGCCACCAAGCCGTCGGTGACATCGGCTGCAGCCACCGAGCCAGCATAGACGTGGTAGGTGAGGATGTCAGTAAGGGTGGCGTTCGCCTCGTCGTTGTCAAACGTTGAGAGGTCGATACCTGCTGCAGCGAAGGCTTCGTCGGTTGGTGCAAAGACCGTGAAAGGACCATCGCCTTGGAGCGTTGCGACCAGGCCAGCGTGTGCCAACGCAGCCACCAGGGAATTGTGCACGCCGGTGTTCGTGGCTACGGTTGGGATGTCCTGTGGTTGGGGTTCATCAGCGGGGGGCATCAGGACCTTGTCGATGACGTGGATGATGCCGTTGCTTGCCACCACGTCGGCCTCGGTTACGTTGGCGTCGTTGATCATCACGGAACCGTTGTCCACAGTGAAGGTGGCGTTGTCGCCGTTGACCATGGTGGCCACCATGCCGTCAGTGACATTGGCGGCGTCAACAGCCCCCGACACCACGTGGTAGAGGAGAATGTCTGATAGGGTGGCGTTTGCTTCATCGTTGTCAAACGTCGAGAGGTCAATACCAGCGGCCGTGAAGGCTTCGTCGGTTGGTGCGAAGACCGTGAACGGCCCGTCGCCTTGAAGCGTCTCAACCAGCCCAGCATGCCCGAGTGCAGCCACGAGGGCGTCGTGTACACCGGTCGCTTGAGCGTTGGCTGGAATGTCTTGTGTATCGTCTGCCGCTACGCCAAGAGCGACGGTGGACAGACTGAGGCAGGCAACGATGAGGAGCGTTATCGCACGGTTCATGGAAAACCTCCCGATTTCGGCGATACTTAAGGCGCGGTATTTTTCCTGCACCCTCAAACCGTTCTCCTGTCGTGGGTCATGCAGGAGGTCAGATGATGCATTGCCCTTCATTTCTTTCGGAGAAGAGACCACTGGTCTCGGCGGAGGCCCTCAAGAGCGACCCCGGTAAGTGCGCCCCAAATCCACGCTTGTTGGACGTCCGCCGCCACCAGCACCCCCATGGCGATGAAGGCGAGAAACCAGTGATGAAGCCAAAACCGCTTGTTGCGAAGATGAA
>NZEQ01000096.1 GCA_002689105.1 Verrucomicrobiales bacterium
CGTTGGACGTCACAACACAAACCATCATTCATGTAGGAGGTACACGATGGAAAATTTAGACGTAAGTGTAAGACATCAGGGCAAGACGTACATTGCGTTCGATGAGCACGATGACGATGGAGTTTACGAAGGCACGTTGTACGTGAGCCGCGCTGACCGAGACGGACTATGCGTAGAGTTTGCTATCGCCGATGGTGGCGATGCTTTCAACGTCTACGAGAAGGAACACATCATCGCAGTACGCGACGTACTTACAAACATAATCAATGACATGGAGGCGTCATGAAACTACTTACAAAACAAAACCTACGCGACTTCGCAGCAAACGCTAAACTTGACGAGGAGGCACGTAAACCAATCGTCAAATTCTTCATGCCCGTTGGCGCAGCCACGTGGCTCATCAGCGAGTACGATCCCGATAGTGGCATCATGTTCGGACTGTGCGACTTGGGCATGGGTACGCCTGAACTTGGCACTGTAAGCTTCACGGAATTGCAAGAGTTACGTGATCCCTTGCTCGGGCTTGGCGTTGAGCGTGATCGCTTCTTTGAACCCGACGGAACGTTGGCTGACTACGCAGATCAAGCACGTCGTGAAGGGAGGATTGTAGCATGAAGAAAGTTCTATACGCAATCGAGGACGAACTAATATCCATCGCGAAAGCGGTGCAAGGAGGTAATCGCAACTGGTGTGACTGCACGTGTTGTAATCGTTGGCAGTGGCTTGGTCGCATTTTCGATAGGCACCCTGCAATTCAGCGCATGTATGCAATCGAAGAGCAGCCTTGGCTCTACGAAGACACTGCGTGGGATGATGCGTGGGAAGAGAACGCAGCCACGCTACGGTATCGCTTTGCGTACTGGCTCGAACAGAAAGCGTGCGTGCTGACATGAGCTGGTCGTCAAGCAAAAAAGTTGCGAAAATTTTCCGCAGGCAGGACGACGGAACGTGGGTCGAGGTGCAATGATAGGATGTTACACACGGAGATTTGCACATGGGTGAACCGTCACTTTTCGTATTCGTGGATGACGAAAACTCTTCATGCGTTATCGTCACGAATTGCAGCGAGGACAAGGCGAAGATTATGGTGGGGCGTGCGTTACAGCACGCCTCTACTCCGCCGATCAAATACTACAACGCAGACGAGTACGCAGCAGCGTTTGTTGCTGCGAACAAACGTCAACCTTTCGACATGCTGTTCGTGGGTGCATACGATGACGTCGAGGGTGATCTCGATGAGGTCGGAACGATCTACGAAATTGCAAAGCGCGAGAACAAAATACTCGTGCTACCTGTCGATACAAACGGCGCGGTTTCCAAAGAGATTTGGGAATATCATAGCCAAATTCTGCACTGAATATAATGCACGTACGCGGAGGTATTACCACGCGAAGGTAGTACACGCACACACACACACTGAAAACTTTCAAGACCCCTAAAGGGGTCTTTGGATCTAAGAGGTTAGATTTCCGAAGCCAAAAGCTTTGGAGGTCTTGCTGTGCCTAAACGTTGGCACAACTTGACACAACGTTCGTTGTGTCGTATACGCAACTTGTCATACAAAGAGAGGTATCACATGACAACTTTATCAAACATCATCGACAACCTAAATGCACGTGAAGCACAACGCGTATTCAAGGACGTCATCAACAACCTTATGGAAGACTTTGATTGGACACACATCAAGGAAGCAATGCAGAAGTCTGAACTTTGCGACGTGTACGGAGAGGGCCATCCGAGCAGCCATCCGTTTGCGAAGCGCATGGAAAAAGCAACACCATCCCAGTTAATGCGAAGCATGAACGCGAAGGGCTTGGCGTTGCTCTTGTCTTTTGCAGACGAGGGTCAACCTGTTGCTCAAGCGGCTCTCGCTATGGCTCTTGGAGCAGTAGGTAACAACCCTGCCGCAACGTACGAGGAAGCATGGCCTTTCAGTGACGATGCGTACGCAGGTTATCATTCTGAAGGTACGCTCAACAAAGACATCTCGCATCTCATTGACGTCGAGGCCACTGGCGAGGACGACGAAGAAGAAGAACCCGCAGAAGTTGTGCGGGACGACGAGTTGGTTTGGGACGACAACACCATCGACATTGCGAACATGGCAGCAGCCAAGGCGTCCGGTGGTAAGATCACAGACTTGCGTACGATCATGGCTGATCTTGCAGATGCACAAACGAACATCGAGCGTCTGACCAAGCAGGTCAACGACGTGCCGATGAACACCGAGGTCACGAACGAGGACGGGTCAACGTTGACGTTCGATGCCAAGTGGAAAAACGCACAAGACGTGTTCAAGCTGCAATCGAAGCTGTTGGACTTTGACATCCGTACGTACGATTGGTCGGGTCACAACCCGAAAGTTCCGAACATCGATCCGAATTACAAGTTCGACATCGAGGCACTATCGTCGCTGTTGTTCTCGTGGAAAGAGAACGTTCGCTCGTGGGTCGGTGGCCCGACTGGTTCGGGCAAGTCTACGCTGATCGAACAGGCGTGTGCTTACACGTTCACTGAGTTGTTTCGCTACAACTGTGATAAGGAGAGTTCGCGTTACAACCTGATCGGTAAAGTCGATGCGAGTAACGGCGAGACGTACTTCAAGGATGGCGTGTTGCCGAAAGCGATGGAGCGTCCGAGCGTGTTCCTGATTGACGAGGCTGACGCAGCGTTGGGCGACATCACTATGGCCTTGCAGCCTGTACTCGAGGGCAACCCGTTGCTGATCGGCGAGGACGGTGGTCGTATCGTGATGCCGCACCCTGCTTTTCGGATTACGGCGACTGCGAACACGTACGGTTCGGGTGATAGTTCGGGCATGTACGCAGCAGGCGTGAAGATCCAGTCACGTGCGTCGATGAACCGTTATGGCGTGTTCATTCAAGTCGATTACATGTCACCGCGTAGCGAGATGAAGGTCGTGAACAGCGTCGTGCCCAACCTGTCGAAGGATGCGTCCAAGAAGATCAGCGACTTCCTGACCGTCTATCGTACGTCATTCAAGAACGGTGCTGTGCAGACGCCTATATCGCCGCGCAACACTATCACGATGGCGCGTATCGCAGCTTTCTACGAGCCTATGTTGGGCTGTGCGAAAGAGGCGGTCTCACGTGCTGTCAATTCGAATGTAATCCTGTCTGCTGACGAGGCCGATGCCGATGTCATCAGAGGGATTGCGGACAAGACGCTCGGATCATGAGCGCCTTGTCACAAACACACACTCCTATCAATCAACACAGAAAGAAAGAAGCATGATTTTCAATAACAATTCCCCACTAGCTTTGC
Organism: Verrucomicrobiales bacterium; assembly: GCA_002689105.1. Taxonomy (GTDB): domain Archaea; phylum Thermoplasmatota; class Poseidoniia; order Poseidoniales; family Poseidoniaceae; genus Poseidonia. The sequence continues at coordinate 3,286 of NZEQ01000096.1, forward strand.
AACGTGAATTGAACGGCCTGTCTATAGGCTTGGGCCGTAGCGATATTATCACAACGTTTCAAGGCGACGGTGCGTACGCTACTACAAACCGTATCAACGTTCCCAAGATGCCGCTTGATGCGCGTCTGACTAACGATCAGATGCGTGTGATGCGTGGCTATCACATACATGAAGTCGGGCACATTCTTCACACGAACGACAACTCGTGGAAGCGAGCGTGTAACAGGTATCAACGTGAAGGGCACATATGGAAGAAAGATGTTCTTAATGCGCTTGAGGACGTCATGATCGAGCGTAAGATAAACGAGCAGTTCGCAGGTGCGAAGCACAATCTCGAACACACGGTCGATGCAGTTCTCGAACGCAACCTCGAACAGATTGCCGGGAGCGAGGCCGGGGTCAACCCGGCGGACGAAGTTCCGTACGCAATCTTGCAGAAGTGTCGTAAGGCGATGGGCTACGATACGCCAAACCTAAATGCGTACATCAACCAACTATCCGACGAGGTCGTGGCGGAAGCTGACAAGTGGGTCAGCAAAGTTCTGGCTGCGGACAGCACGACTGATTGCGTGAAGCTTGCGAACAGGTTGAGCAAGTGGATGGAAGATCAGGGCGTCGGCGGTAGCGACGATGACGAGGGTCAGGGTCAGCAAGGTGACGAGCAAGGCCAAGAAGGTGAGGGTCAGCAGTCGCAAGACGGCAACAGCGATGACGAAGGTATCGAAGGAGACCGAGACCAGCCGAGTGCTGGCAAGGGTACGCAAGAAGCAACCCTGAGTATCCAAGATCTTTCGAAGGAAGGTATGGAAGCCGTCGTTCAATCAGCCACAGAGAGCGTCGCAGTTCCGACGGACGATGAGCGCACGGGTCTCGATACGAGCCTCCAGATGCCCGACGAGATGGACGTGTACTCGGAAGGGAACATGCGGCACCTCACCGAAGACGAAAGACAGAAAATCTTGGATCAGCGTGTTCAGCAATATGACAGCGTGTTGCAGCGACAGAGCGCGTCATTGCGTAGACGTTCGGCGTCGCTTGCACGTGTACTGCAATCGCAAGAGAACGAGTTCTGGATGGGCGGCAAGACCGAGGGTCGCTTGGATCGCAATCGCATGGTTGGTGTGCTTACTGGCGAAGAGAATATCTTTGCGGAGCGTGTGCTGCAACAGACGCGTTCGACAAGCATCATGGTTATGATGGATCAGTCGGGATCGATGCACTTTGATTTTGCGCGAGCTGCCTTGGTCGTGCTGAACGAGACGCTTGGACGTGCACATGTTCCGTACGGAATGATCGGGTGGTCTTCTGGTGATGTGCAGATACTCAAGACGCTCAAGCAACGTGGTCGTGATGTGAGGGTCAAGCAACTCGTTGGTGGGTTCGGAGATTATGCAGGCGGCACATGTCCTGTGCCTGCTTTGTTGCGTGGGTATCACGACTTTCACCAACAGTCGCAAGAAGCGCGACGTATCATGCTGTTCTGTAGCGATGCGGCGTTCGACTATTGGGAGGCCGAAGACATGGCGCGGCTAAACAAAGCGATGGAGCGTGAAGGTTTCGAAGCGTACGGATGTTTCATCGGCGAGGGTGAGTGCCGTACGCTTGACCTTGCGTTCCCACGTGGAGTTGTGCAGTGCGACTTCAACAGCTTGGCTGATACGTTACTGGGTCAGCTTGAAACGTTTCTTGGTAAGGGCGTGACTATTGCCGCTGCCTGAGTTCGATAGAAGCATGAAGCCTACGATACGGCGTGAGTGGATGGAACTCATGCCGCGTCGTTCGATGGGGTTCTGGTGGCGTGTTGGATGCGTCGTGAAGAAACGCAGAGTACGTCACAAGGATCACGAAAAAATACGAGCAATCTGCGCGGAGGTTGATGCCGCGCATCCCGAACACAGGAGGTATTCAACATGGTGGTTGGATCAGCAGGTCTCTTTTGTCTTGCGCTGAACGTGTACTTTGAAGCACGGAGCGAAGACTTGGCTGCGCAGTACGCAGTAGCGGAGGTCACGCTTAATCGCGTGGCTTCCCCAGATTTTCCCGACGATGTATGCGAGGTCGTGTGGCAACGCAAACAATTCAGTTGGACACACGATGGAAAGAGCGACAAACCCAGAGACAAAAAGGCGTGGCGTCGTGCGGTGAGCGTAGCAGCTTACGCGCTTGAGGACGACGGTCACGTGGTTGTGGGTTACGATGCGCTTTACTATCACGCTGATTACGTCAAGCCGTATTGGGCAACAGCATACGAGCGTGTTGCAAAGGTTGGGCGTCACATATTCTACAGAATGAAGAAAGGGTAGCCCGTCGGCTACCCTGTGTATAGTCAGCGTGTAAAAGGAGGATACCGCCCTATACTGCCACGGTTAAGGGTATTACGAACAACACGTCAACAAACCGAACGAATACACGACGTTCGCGTGTTGGCAAGCGCATGATAAAACACTTGCAAGTTCCCAACGCACTCATGGCTTACGATACGCTTCTGGCCCGTCGGCTCAGTGCGTATTCTTTAATTTTGTCGAGGTACGCTCGCAGATCTTCACAATCTTGCTTGCGCGTATTGCGTCCCATTGCTTTTGCTTCTAGGCGCATGTTCTCAATCTTTCGCTCCATGCGTTCGCACAGTTGAGCGATATGAATTTTCTGATCGTCTGTCATTTTATTTGTCCTGTATCAATTCCAATGCGCGTGTAACGCGTGATGTATTTGTCGATGCGCCGATCATCTTGCTCTTGGCGCGTTCGATTATTGTGTTCCGCCATTTGTGGTTCTTGAGCGAGAGTACGAGACCGAGCACGAGAAGGTCGTTGTCTTTCATTTCGTGCGTCAGCCCTGCTCGTACGTACAAGTCAGGCTCGATGGCGATTGCAGGGATGCTGTCGTCAGTGATGTACAATTTTTTTCGTACGTACTTTAGCGTGTTTGCCAACGAACTTCTCCCATTTTTCTCTGATGTCGGGGGATGACCAAAGCACCTTCTCGACACTTACATTTCGAGTACCGCCGCGATTGCACTTGCGTGGAAACTCTATGCGGTATTTGAGTGATGTGTTGTGAACGGATTGTCTGCTCACCCCCATTAACTTTGCTGTTTCGGATTTGGTAAAACCCTTGTCGGCGTACTGCTGATACTCTGACCAGTGGTAGCCCTTCTTGAATGGATGCTTCATAGGTCTGCCATCTCCAGTGCGTAGATTATTTTTGCAACGCTGCCGAGTTTGAACTTCTTCACTTCGGCTGCTGCCAAAACACCTTCTCTGTGAAGGGATGCACACCTTGCACCTACGCGAGTATAGATCGCTCGTTGCTGCAAGGTCATCTCTTTGAGTAGCGTCTTGTCGTAACCTGTTATGTGCCAGAATATTTCCGAGTACGTCATTCGTTGCTTCTCTTCCAAAGCTTCGAATATCATCTCGTCCAATTCTGGAGTTGATACGTTATCAAGATCATCAGTAGTGATGTCTTCGTTGTCATCAATAACGTCTTCATCATCTTCGTCACCAAATAAGATAGGATTTGGTAACGTCTTTGGTTCACTGTCCGTCGGTTTTTTAGACAAAGGTATGACGTTAGTTTCGACGTCTGTATTGTTAGCAACAATCTCCAACACCATGTTAGGGCATACGCGCCTCATTTGCGGAACATTGGGAACAATGATGCAGTTGATCTCGTCGTATTTTTCTAAACTATGTTTGCTCACCAAAGCTTTTGGAACGTAAGCATTGAAGTGATTGTTGTCTGTGCAATACGCTCCACCAGCAGGTAGAACGTGGTTTACCATCATCATTTTTGTAGTTAGCTTTGTTGTCTGCATGGCACACTCGTTGTTTGACATTTGAACTTGAAACGATCTGTCAGTCCTGTTCTGACGTCACGTCATGGTTATAAATTCAAACAACTAAGGTTCTTACTTTTGGATAACCCCATCTTTAGGAGGGGGCTGCTCTATCCAGTTGAGCCACGGGGCCAGAGGTAACGCCTTGTAATTCAACAAGAACCTTAGTTGTTTGTTTCGATGTCTGCCCGTCACGTACGCAACGGATAGTCACCTTATAAGACTGCAACAGCCTTGATGTGATCGTCAAGCGTGGTGTTCATATAGCGAACAACCATCTTTAGATCTGTGTGTCCCAAGAGGTCAGCGACCACTTTAACTGGGACGTTCTTTCGGCATAGGTTCGTTGCGAACGTATGTCGTAAAGCATACATACCTATATGGTCTGCGATGCTCGTTTGATCTCTGGCTTTTGACCAGAACTTTGACAGTTGATTGCTGTCGTAGATGGGGCGTCCGTTCACAGTAAACACGTTCGTTTGTTGTGGCGGCTCGCTCCAAGGTATAACCTTCTTCGCCTCTGGGTGGAGTGGGATGGTGCGCGAACGAGTACCACCCCCTCTTCCCTTCTTCGAATGAAGAGTTACAAGGTCACGATGCCAGTCGATGTCCGTAAACTGTAGGTTTATGGCTTCGATAGGTCTGGCTCCAGTGAACCGTAAGAATGTGGCAAACCTACGTACGTCAGGGGGAAGCACCTCAAAAATCTCTTCGATCTCTTCCTCCGTCAGCGTGTCCGTGTTGTGCGGATTGTCCGCAGGTTTATCCAGTTTTATGTAGTCGCAATGTCCAAGCTTCGCACCAAAGTTGATGATGCTTTGCAAGGCGGTGA
>NZEQ01000093.1 GCA_002689105.1 Verrucomicrobiales bacterium
GCCCGATAACCCCCCGAGAGGACACCCCTTCTTGAAGAAGGCGGGTGAGTTGGGATGCTCATGGCGCGCTCGCTCCCGTGCATCCCGAGCGGTTGTTCGGCGTGTTGCAGGGAGACCACGATGCCCATCACCAAAGCCGAAGCAGCCCGGCTGGCGCGTCGCACCGGTATGGCTCAAACCGACTTTGCGGTTCAGAACGACGGCGCGTTGACCTTGCTCAACAACGCTGAAACACGAGCCTGCGTGTTCCTCTTGACCGATTCCGCCGACGTCAACGCCGAGGGCTTGTGCTCTGTTTACGAGATACGACCCAAGGGTTGCCAAACCTATCCCTATGTTCTCAATCCACAAGACGAAGCCGTCATCGACGAGGGTTGTCCGCATCGGACGCAGTTCCCGTCGCCTCCCGAAGGTATCGACACGGTGTTGCTCAATCTTGAGGAACGCATCGTGCGTGAAGGATCAGCCGACTGAGGCTTCGGTGAACTCGCTCCACATGGGCTGATTGAGGCGTCCATCCGCATCGTTCAATGACGCCTAGAAGGGCGGGCCATTCGCCGTTGAGCGGAGCGAAGTCATGGTCGAGGGGGAGGGATGAGGTCGTGTGTTCCCTCAGAGGATGAATGGGCAGGATGAGGACGAAACCACCCTGTGGATGGGCGACTTCTCGTGCACTTCGCAGACAGGATTCGAGCAAACGGTCGGCGGCCATGCTGCCGTGTGAATTTCGTCCATAGGGCGGGTCGAGCACAAAGCCGGCCACGTTGCCGTTCCAGTCTTCTGGAAGCGAGTCGGCGAGTCGAGTGGCATCACCCCGAACCACCTGGGCGTGAGCAGGCGCCTCCCCGTCATGGGCCCATACCAAGTTGGCTTTGGCACCTTGCACCATTTCGGAGTGAATATCGATGCCAACGGAAGGGCGTCCACTGAGTGAGGCTTCAATGAGGAAACCTCCTGTGCCCGTCATGGGGTCAACCACGGGTCCACGTCCAAGCGGCCCTGCTGCCAGATTGACGGCGAGGCGAGCCAACATGGGGTCAAGGCTGACCGGTTTGAAAAACGGACGCTCACCGGCTCTTCGTTCCCCGTTGGAAAACGCCGCTTGGCCGTCGCCTTCCATCCATCCACAGGCCAGTGATGCCGTGGGTCCATCGGAGATGAGTGCAAGCACACGGTCCGGTGTTTCGAGGTCGATGGCGCATCCCATGTCGTGAAGCAAGCCCCCAAGGCGACCGGAGAGGTTGGACAAACTCCATCCTGGTAATTTACTGCCCTGCTTCCAAGCCCGGACGGCAACAGACCCCTTCACGGGATGTTGGTCGAGGTAGGTTTGCATTTCCTTCAACCAATCTTCTGGTGTGCTTTCGGCTGTGAACACCACGTGCCCGTGGTCGAGGAAACATTGCAGCCCGCTGGCGATGTTCAACGCTTCATGGCGTTGATGTTCTTCGGCACCCGACACACGGACCCATCGCTCAGATGCCTCGGGATGAAGGGTTGCATCGGGAAGCAACGCCGTCAGTTCTGCGAGCGCAAGCCCGGGGTGCCAACCGCGCAAACAGGCCAGCATACCCTCCATGCTTCGCTCTCGTGCGCCGTTTGTTCATAACCGGTTCGGGCGTCAAATCCGTTGTGGGTTTGAAACCCCGAATACGGTATGTGCAGAATTGCTCAGTTCGATTTCCGCGCAGGAGGCTTCCAATTTCGGTGCTCAACATAGGCCGCTTTAGGCACCCGTTGGGATTCGTTGAATTGCTGAATTTGCTCCGCCAACCAGCTGAACCATTCAAGCCGTGTATCGCCGTACAAGCGCCGCTCATTTTCTATCCAACCCAACATTTTCGCATGTGAAAACTCGATGAGGCCCCCATAGAGGTCGTACACGAGATGGAAATCAAGGTCGCCTCGATGCACGAGGGCCCCGAGGGTCTCCCAGGTCGTGGCTAACGTGGCCACGTGTTTCCAATCCTCGCCATGATGTTGCTTGTATTCCTCCGTGGTTGTGATGTCTGGCTGACTTGACATGGCGACGATGGCGGCGATGAAGTCTGGTTTATGCAAGTGCTCGGAGAGAACGAGCGCACCTTGACTCTCTCGGCTTGCTTTCATTTCCTTGATTTGATACCACGAGTAAATGGCCGCACCGAGGATGGTGACCAATCCAAAAATTTCAGCATATGCAGCGGCTCTTTCGACATCCATCGCTCAACGTATATGGGCAGGGGATTTTGTATTTCGGGTCTTTTTTAGAACAACACCGGACGATGAGAACTGAAAAGCCACCGTATCATCCGACGATCACTTCACGGAAGCCGCTTTGGGGGTTTCCAATTCTGGAACGCGATGTGCGCTGGTGCAGTTCCCGACCCCTCTTTCTCGAATTCAATGATACGGTCAGCGAGCCAAATGAACCACTCCATGTCCTTGCTGTTTTCATCTTCGCGGATGGGGTCAAAGTAAAACGCAAAGGACTCGTATGTCTTGATGATCACGCCTGAGAAAAGGTCGTAAAAGGCATGAAAATCCATGTCGCCACGATGAATGAGAACGCCGATGCTCTCCCATGTGGTCAGGACGGTCATCACCTTTGGCCACTTCTCACCGAAATGTTCGGCGAACGCCTCAAAATTTGCTTGATCGTCTCCGGGGGCAAATTTACTCTTGTCAAAATTCATGTTCATGATCGCGGTGAGTCCAATCACGAAATCCTCGCTTTGGAAGTTGGCAGCGAGGCTCATGGCCGTGGTGTTGTCCCGAGAACGCCTCAATTCCTTGATTTGGAACCACGAGTAAATCGCCGCACCGAGAATGGTAACAAGTCCAAAAATTTCAGCATAGGCTGCCGCATCATCAAGGTTCATCGTCGGGTGTAATGCATCCGGGGATTTTGTGTTTCGGGTTCATGTGGCTTGCCATCCTTGATGGAATCGAAGGCGAACCGCTACATACAGTGACCTGCAGTTCAAGCCATGGGCTGCAATCTCAAGGACATCGCCCCCGCTCAGCAGACCAGTTTGAAGGCGCTGGCAGGCAAGCGCGTTGGCATTGATGCATTTTTGACCGCCTTCCAGTTCTTGACCACCATGCGTGACCGCTCACCCCAAGGTGACGGCATGCCGCTGAGAGATGCGAACGGCAATCCCGTCTCTCACCTGATGGGCTTTCTTCACCGAACAGCGACCTTGCTGAGCATGGGCATCAAGCCTGTCTACATATTTGACGGCACATCACCGGAACTCAAGGCCGAGGAAATGGCCGCACGTCGAGCACGCCGAGAAGAGGCGGAAGCCGTCCACACCGAAGCCCTCGCTGCAGGAGATTTTGCCTTGGCTCAAAAGATGGCAGCTCGCATCATGCATTACTCGCCACAAATGGTGGAAGAGACCCAACGCTTGCTTGACCTCATGGGCGTTCCCTGGGTCACCGCTGCGGCCGAAGGCGAGGCTCAAGCCGCCGTCATGGCCGCCAAAGGCCAACTGGACGTCGTGGCCACTCAGGACTGGGATGCGCTGCTCTACGGTTCGCCCGTGCTCGTTCGAAACCTGATGGACGACGGTACCAAGCGATACGGGCGCGTGGTTCACGCCCAATCCATCGACCTTGGTGAAATGCTCCAAACCAACGGCCTGAGCCGAGAACAACTGGTGGATTTGGCCATCATGATCGGCACCGACTACCACCCCGGCATCAAGGGCATTGGACCCAAGACCGGCCTCAAACTCATCAAGAAACACGGCACGCTTGAAGCGGTTTGTGAAGTCAAAGAAAAGGAGATTCCAGAGCGCCTGGCCGACATACGGGAGATTTTCCTTAACCACCCGGCGGTTGACGTCGCTGATGCCGACCTCCAGCAAGGTCAAGTCGACCGGGGAGGCCTCGTCACCTTCCTCCAAGAAGAACGACAGTTCAGTCAACGCCGCATGGACCAAGCGTTTGAGAAACTCAAGGAAGGCGGCTACCTTCGAGAAGGCGGTCAGACCTCGCTGTTTTCGTTTGACGGCTGAATGAAGCGCAGCGGACTGGCGAGCGTCATCACGCCTTCGTGGTCAACCAACCCGCCGCGCGCTTCGGTCTGTACGTCGGCCAGCGCCTAGTTCACCGTGTTCACCGGTGCACATGGAATCCCCATCAGCAAACCTTCCAGGACGGCGCGGTTCTGCTTTGCAACCGCCGTCTGTACGGTGGCTTCCACCGCTGCTCGCTCATTGATGCGAGCGCTGTTGTCCTTCCAGTGCTCGGGCACGTCCAAATCCAGCGCCGCCACGAGTTTGTGCCACTGATTTTCCGTCCCCACGCCGATGGCGAACCACCCGTCGCTGGCCTCGAAGACCCTGTAGGGGACAAGATTGGGGTGCGCACTCCCCATGCGTCCAGGTGTGATGCCGGTCAGTGCGTTATGGCCCTGATTGACCAAAGACGCGAGGGCCGTGTCCCACAGCGAGATGTCGATGCGAGCGCCCTTCCCGGTCTTCTCCCGGTGGTAGAGGGCGGCGAGGATGGAACTGACGGCGTTCATCCCGGTCATGACGTCGATCCACGCAACACCGACCTTGGCCGATGCGCCTTCGGCATCACCGGTGATGGACATGATGCCGCTGCGTGCCTGCATGGTCAAATCGAACGCCACCTCGTTTCTCCGAGGTCCGTTTTGGCCGTAGCCGGAGATGCTGCAAACGATGACGTTGTCCGGCACATCAGCGACAATGGCCTCAAAGGTACCCGGCTTGAAGTTCTCAATCACGACATCAACATCACGAACTAGGGCCTGAATTCGCGCTTGCTCTGTCTTGATGTTCACGCTTTCAATGCGTTTGCCCCGATTGCACGAGAGGAAGTAGGACGCGACGTTCTCACCGTCGAAGCCCGGTTGAAACGGAGGACCCCACGAACGCGTATCGTCGCCCCAAGGAGCTTCGAGTTTCAACACCTCGGCACCAAGGTCAGCGAGTGACTGGGCCGCATGGGGGCCAGCGAGAATTCTGGAAAGATCGAGCACGCGAACGCCAGACAGCGGTTGCATAGCCAGCGCTTTCCTGCAAGTCAATTCAACCTATGCGTCCAAACGGACGGAATCGGTTTTGAAGGACAAGGCTTGGAATCAAGCGTTCTTGTCGGCTTGGACCTGGACACGAATGGCTTGAGCAGTAGCCTTGGCTTCCTGCATAGCCTTTCGCACACGGGTTCCAGCGGCGCTGTTGCCTTTGTCGTGCTTCGTAGCATCGACAAGGGCGGCGGTCAAATCATCAATCATCTTCTGTACCATAGCCTCAACGGACATGTTTAGCGCCTCGGAAAGTCGGTTCTTATGGCTTGCTCATCAAATCCATGAATGGAACGATGCACGGCGTGATATTCCTTCACCGAAGGTCGTTCTGTTCGTAGAATCCCGCCCGGCCTTGGCGAGGGATTGAAAACCCTCACCACAGACCCCTCACCAACGGGGGCACATCATGGGGTTCGCTCGACGGTCGACTCAACCCGACCCAGACCCTGTTACGACCCAAGAATGGCGGGACTCCATCCGAGCCGTCGCCGAACAATGGGGGGAAGGAGAAGCCCGACGCCTCCTCCACGCCACCGTTGAATCCGCTCGAGATGCAGGCGTGGACATCGAAGTCGTAGAAACCCCCTACCTCAACACCATCCATCCTGACGATCAAGGAGCCTATCCCGGTGATTTGGCCATGGAGGAGCGTCTTCACGGCATCATTCGGTGGAACGCCATGATGATGGTCACTCGGGCCAACAAATACTTCGAAGGCATCGGCGGGCACATCTCCACCTACGCTTCCGCCTCCCATGCTTGGGAAATGGGCTTCAACCACTTCTTCCGTGGTAAGGACGGTGAAGGCTCCGGCGACCACCTCTATTGGCAAGGTCACGCCTCACCGGGCATCTATGCACGTGCGTGGTTGGAAGGCCGCTTGTCCCACGAGCACATCGAGAAATTCCGACAAGAAGTTGGTGGCGAAGGACTCTCAAGCTACCCTCACCCTCGATTGATGCCGGACTTCTGGGAGTTCCCCACCGTCAGCATGGGTCTTGGAGCCATGACGGCCATTCATCAAGCGCGCTTCAACAGGTACCTGGAAGACCGGGGCTTGACCACGACGGGGGGCTCAAGAGTGTGGTACACCATGGGCGACGGCGAATCTGACGAACCCGAATCGCTGTCCCAACTCTCGCTTGCTGGTCGTGAAGGCCTTGACAACATCATCATGACGATGAATTGCAACCTCCAACGGCTCGACGGCCCCGTTCGTGGCAATTCAAAAATTGTTCAGGAATTGGAAGGTCGCTACCGTGGTGCTGGATGGAACGTCATCAAAGTCCTCTGGGGTAGTTCGTGGGATGCATTGTTTGAACGAGACACGCAAGGGCTGTTGGCCGAACGCCTCAACAACCTCGTGGACGGTGATGAACAGCGCCTCATGACCGCCGACGGCGCCACCATCCGCAAGGAATTGTTCAACTCCGACGGGCTTGCCTCCCTTGTCGCTCACCTTTCCGATGAGGATTTGGAAGCGCTCTGTGCAGACGTTGGCGGACACGACTTCGCCAAACTCCACGCCGCCTATGCGCAAGCGACGGCTCACAAAGGTCAGCCCACGGTGGTCCTGATTCGCACCATCAAAGGCTACGGGCTCGGTCCTGCTTTTGCTGGACGAAACACGACGCATCAGAAGAAAAAGGCCGACATGGAAACGATGCAGTACATGCGCACCGACCTCGAGCTTGATTTTACCGACAAAGACCTCGAAACCTACCCCTATGTCATGCCCGAAGACGTTCCAGATGTGGTGGCCTACGCCAGCGAACGGCGCCGTGTTTTGGGCGGCTCTCTGCCCAAGCGCGTGGTCCCCACCGATTCGATTTCCCTTCCAGAAGCCAAGGCGTACGCTGAGTTTGATGAAGGCACCAAGGGCAAAATGGAAGTTTCAACCACCATGGCCTTTGTTCGTGTTCTTCGCTCATTGATGAAGGACAAAGCCTTCGGTCAACGTATTGTCCCCATCATTCCCGATGAGGCACGTACCTTCGGTATGGACCCGCTGTTCGCTGAATTTGGCATTTACCACCCCGAAGGCCAACTCTACAAACCCGTGGACCACAACGTGCTGATGAAGTACAAGGAGTCCGAGAAAGGCCAGCTGTTCGAAGAAGGCATCAACGAGGCAGGAGCGACGTCCACGTTCATCGCTTCGGCCACCTCCTATTCCACCCACCTCTATCCCACGGTGCCCTTCTACACGTTCTATTCCATGTTTGGCTTCCAGCGCGTGGCGGACCTCATTTGGTCGGCTGCGGACCAACGAGCCCGTGGCTTCCTCATGGGCGCGACCTCCGGGCGAACCACCCTCAACGGTGAGGGGCTTCAGCACCAAGACGGCCACTCGCTCTTGATGGCTCACACCAATCCGGCGGTGCGAGCCTGGGACCCTGCCTTTGCCTACGAATTGGCCACCATCATTCGACACGGCATCGAAGAGATGTATGTCGACAACAAAGACGTGCTCCATTACATCGCCATCTACAACGAAAACTACCCCATGCCACCCAAACCAAAAGGCGTTGATGAAGGCATCATCAAGGGCATGTACCTGCTTCGGGGCGCACCCAAAGGCGACGGTCCAGTGGTTCGGTTGATCGGTTCAGGCCCCATCATGGTCCAAGTGCTTGACGCGGTTGAGAAACTCGAAACGTATGGCGTACGAGCCGAAATCTACTCCGCAACCTCCTACGGCGAATTGCGCCGAGAAGGCCTTGATTGCGACCGACACAACCGCCTCCACCCCACGGACGCCCTCCAAAAACCATGGGTGGAAACGTTGCTGTCCGAACCCATCTCAACCGTGGCGGTCTCGGATAACATGGCAGCGGTTCCCGACATGATTCGCCAGTGGGTCAGTGGCCCTTACACGGTCCTCGGTACCGATGGATTTGGTCGCTCAGACACCCGGGAAGCGCTGCGCCGTTTCTTCGAAATCGACGGTGCCGCCATCGCGCTCGCCGCCCTCTCCTCATTGGTGCGTGAAGGCAAGGTTGACGCGAAGGTTTACGCCAAGGCCGAGAAGAACTTCGCCGTCTCCACCGAGCGCCCCGACATTGCTGGGCTTTGAGAACGACTTTCGGTCCGGCCTTCATTTCAAGGAGGAGATCATCCGATGGAAGTGGTGCACACCCTGCTCGTGAGTGGGTGAATAGCGCCCACGCTCATAGGAGGCGGAACGCATGCCCTTCATGCAGTTCTCGACAACAAATTGGTCTTGCAGCTCAACCTTATCCAACTCAGCACCGGCACCTTGGTCAAGCAAATCCGCATGTTTGACATAACTTCTGAAGAGCACTCGCGTCGTAGCGGCGCTGGTTGGAACGATGATGTTCACGGACACGCCCCATGGATAGACATTCAACATCAAATTTGGATACAGCCACCAATAGTATGCACCCACCCTTTTTCCGTGATCGATGGACGTCTCAGGAAGGTCAAAACAAACCTCGTCTGCAGCCGCCAAGCCGACTTGCAACACGCCGTGCTCAAAACATTCCGTTGTGTAACCTTTGGTGTCGAGGGCGTCGTTCAGTTCAGGGTGGACAAAAGGAATGTGGAAACCTTCCAAGTAATTGTCAACGTAGAGCATCCAGTGAGCGTTGATGTCCCAATCTCGGTCCCGTTCTGCGTCGTGTTTTAGCCCGTTGAGGAACCACCCCGTTCGTTCTTGAACAGGTTGAAGCAAAGCATCGAGTTCCAACTCGGCTTTGAGCGTCATGAATTCAAATCCGTTCCAATTCTTGAGGTGGAAGGAAGGAAGGTTGTCCGCCGGGGTAGGAAAATCATGGGCTTGTTCGAAGCCCGGCATGTGCTTCAATCGCCCATCACAACCGAACGTACGACCGTGGTACGGGCATTGAATGGTTTTCTTGTCTGTTTCTTCATGGCACATGACCATGCCACGATGCGTGCAGACGTTTGACAGCAGACGGACGATTCCGTCGTCGTTGGTACGAATCATGGGTTCATTCAAGAGGGCATCGAGATGGGGTAGAGGTGAGACTGCGGAGGTGAATTGTTCACTTGAGCCAACGAATTGCCAGGCGGATTTGATGGCGTTTCGTTGGGCTGCAAAGAGACCGGTATCCGTGTAGAATTCGGAGGGAAGGGTTTGGGCCAACCGGATGTCGGCGTTGACGAGCTCTTCCGACATGAACCGAATGTCACGCTCTGTTTTCTTGAGCCTTGCGTTGGTGCTTTGCAAAACGAATCTCCAAAACAGATGACGGCCCATCAAACGCCATGTGGGAGCGGTTGCTGGTCGGCGCAATCGTCGCCTTTGTGGTTTTCAAAATCGCCCTCATCACCTACCGGCGACGGAAATACCCCGAACCCCACGAAGATTGGACCGCCGTTGACCTTGAGGCGCTGAACTTTCCTTCCGACTTTCGATGGGGTACGGCCACAGCCGCTCATCAAGTCGAGGGGCATCTCGTCAACAATTGGTCAGAACACGAGGAAAACAAGAACCTCGAACGAAGTGGCGCAGCCTGCGACCACTGGAATCGATGGAAAGACGATTTCCAACTCCTCACCGACCTCGGCCTCAGTTCTTACCGTTTCTCGATTGAGTGGAGTCGGCTTGAGCCGACCGAGGGCGAATGGGACGAAGCCGCTCTTGCGGTGTATTCGGCCATGGTTGACGACCTCCTCCATCGAGGTATTCGTCCCGTGGTCACCCTGCACCACTTTTCTCATCCGCAGTGGTGGGAAGCCAAAGGTGGCTTTGCCAATTCAGCAAACTTACCGGAATTCGTTCGGTACTGTGAGCGC
>NZEQ01000094.1 GCA_002689105.1 Verrucomicrobiales bacterium
CAACCCCACAGTAATGTACTTTGGAAAAGGTGCTGTCGCAGCAGGGTGCGATACTAACACCGTCAAGCTCATAAATGGAGGGAGTACGCCGAGCCAGTGCTTCGCCTGGTTTAAGAAATTCTTCCATTTGCCCTGGGCGATGAAATCGCCGTTGCTGTTCAGGGGCCAACCGTTGGGCGACACATCGAAGAACTGGATGAATTCTATGTTGATGTTCCCGAACGCCACGTCAAACGCCTCAAGAAAATCGGTCTTTCACCCGTGGAAGAAGAGATTCTTGACGAAATCGTGGCGCTTCATCGTAAAGACAATCACTTCTGGGGCCGTTAAGGCATCAGCGTGAAGACTGCATGAGCATTTTTAGCGTTCAAAGCGCACACATTCATATAAGATATGAAAGGACATGAGTCTACAAACGAGGGTTTGAGATGGAAGCAAGCATGCAAGCAGGCGCCGGTGGCGCACGTACCCAAGATTTGATTGCCACCGTCTCGGCGATTTCCAACAGCCTCATGAACGAAGTGAGCAAGGTCATCATCGGGAAGAACGAGAACCTGCGTCGTGTCACGGTGGGTATTCTCTCCAACGGCAACATGTTGCTCGAGGATTTCCCTGGTTTGGCAAAGACGTTGCTCGCCAACACCTTTGCACGAGCCCTCGGCTGCAAGTTTAAGCGTGTTCAATTCACACCCGATTTGCTCCCTTCAGACATCATGGGGACCTACATGTACGACCAAAAGGCCGGTGAATTCAAGCTCCGTGCCGGTCCTCTGTTTTCCAACATTCTCCTCGCTGACGAAATCAACCGTGCCCCTCCAAAGACCCAAGCAGCCCTGCTTGAAGCCATGGAAGAAAAGCAAGTGACCATCGAAGGAATCACCCACAAATTGCCTGCACCGTTTGTTGTTATCGCCACTCAGAACCCCATTGAACAGGAAGGAACCTACCCGCTTCCAGAGGCTCAAATGGACCGTTTCCTCATGAAGATGAGCATGGGCTATCCTGACCGTGCTGAGGAGAAGGCGATTCTCGCCCGACGAAAGTTGCGAGGACAGGACGAACACGTCGTTGAACAAGTGACCTCCCCGAAGAAGGTCGTCGCTATGCAAAAAGCGCTCGAAACCGTCCACGTCGACCCAGCCATTCTTTCGTACATCATCGAAATCGTGCAGCGCACCCGTGAGGACCACCGTGTCATCAACGGCGCTTCGCCTCGTGCAAGCCAGGCTCTTTTCAAGACCGGCCGAGCCGCTGCGGCCGTTGCAGGACGCAATTATGTCATCCCTGATGACATCAAAGGCATCGCTTTGCAAATCATCTCCCACCGTATCAACATGAAGCCTGAAGCAAAGATTCGAGGCATCACCGGCATGCACATCGTTCGAAAGATTCTCTCCGAAGTGCCCGTTCCTGTGATTCAACCTGCTTGAAACCCGGGCGTTTGAGGCTCGCATTGAAAGGGGAGTTCCTTCCTGCTGAATTTGCCGGGGGTGAGTCATCGTGAATCCTTACAAAATGGTCATCGCTGTTGCGAATCAAAAAGGAGGGTGTGCAAAGACCACAACGGCGGTGAACGTCGCAGCCGCACTGGCCAAGGGCTCTCGACGCCAAGGTCTACCGCCGGCCAAGGTTTTGCTCATCGATTTGGATCCACAAGGCAACTGCGCCACCTCCTTTGGATTGGAAAAAAAGAAGATCAAGAAAACGGTTTACGACCTTCTCACCAACGACGCCGGTGAAGAATTGCCCTTGATGGAAGAGTACCTCATTCCGCCAGCAGAAATCACGAAGGCGATGCGGGAGGCGTGGAGTAATCGAAACGGTGGCAAGAAAGTCCCCGACACCATCGATGCCGGCCATCTTTGGATTCTTCCAAGCGACATTCATCTCTCCGGTGCAGAGATTGAATTGAGCCATAAAATCGGTCGTGAAACCCGGCTTCAAGAAGCCCTTCTCCCCATCATGGATGAATTTGATTACATCATCATCGATACGCCGCCCTCCCTGGGTTTGCTCTCCATCAATGCGATGTGTGCGGCGAATTGGGTGATGGTGCCGGTCCAAGCTGAGTACTACGCTTTGGAAGGGTTTAGCATGCTGATGAATTCCATCAAGATGATTCAACGCCGCATCAATCGAAACTTGAAGATCTTCGGTATCGTCATGACGATGGTCGACGGGCGCTCTAAACTGAGCACCTACGTGTGCGACCAAGTCAACAAGAAAATGCCCAATAAATTGTTCAACACCACTGTACGCCGATTAGCGAAAGTGGCTGAAGCACCGTGGAGCGGGGCCCCGACGGTCATTCTCAACAAACCCACCAATTCTGGCGCAGGCGCTGGTAGTTTGGAATATTGGACGCTCGCAAAAGAAGTGCACCAGCGCGTTCAGGAAGTTCGCCGCGAGTTTGGCGTGGTTGAGGAATCCAGGCTGCGCCGAGAACGAAACATTCGCTAGGGTGCTTTGCCCCTCGGGCAACGTGTTGCGCTCATGAAACGGCATCGTAAACCCCGAAACCCTTCGCATGGGTTAAGTATGGGCCCAAGCCGAACCACCAACGGGTTAGCGTATGACAGCAGAAGGCATGACATCCGTAAGCGTGAGTTATGAGATTCGACGTCAATTGAACACACTTCGAACAACCGGCGATCACAAGAGCGTCAATGAGTTGTTGGCGGAAATGATTCGCACACACAAGATGCTCAAGATGAAAGGTGAAATCGATACGCTTCGCGACCGCATGAAGCAGGCTGTCGATGTCGACGTTGACCATCTTGCTGAACGCCTCAATCTCGCACCGTTCCAGGTTTGATCACCATGATGTCGTGGCGTCCCCCGGGTTATCGTTTCGAGGCCAAGGATTTGGTCAAGGGCTTGTGCAGCGATGAAACCGAACAAGCCCAACTGCTGATGGCGGCTATTCACGGGAAAGTGGAATTGTTCGCTGACGCCAAGGCATGGAACGGATTTTTGTGGTTGGTCATGAGCACTTGCAAGGTGGAAGGAAAACCCCTCTACAGCGGTGTTGAACTCGGCGCTCTCAAGGCGAGTTTACCCATTGTATGGGTCTAATTCTTCCCGTACTTTTCGAGCCATTCGTGGCCGTACCATTGCCACTGGTCCATGGTCCAACCGTCGGGCAACCCACCTTCTGGCAGCGGCGGGGCCTCACTTGGCCTTTCGGGAGTTGCACTGCTCGGTTCGGGGTCAGCCGCTGCCTCGGCTTCTGCTTCCACGCCAGCGATGGCCTCGATGCTCTCCTCTTCGTAGGTCATCGAGCCAGCATCGGCCAGGTCGCCTTCCGACTTCATGGCCATGTCGTCAAATTCATCCGGTTCTTCCTCAAAGTTGAGTTGAGCAACATCATCGTCCCATGATGCGTCAGAAATGATACCTCCTGCTGCTGATATGCCACCTCGTCCCTCCAAGGCTTCTTTGGCGGCGTCGCTTGACATGCCTGGGCGAACGCCACCGTATTCTTTGGTGGTTGCTGCCTCTTTGCGGCGGCTCATGATGAAGGCTACACCAAGAATAAGCGCCGTTAAGCCAACAAAGGCCACCAAACCGACCATGATGACTTGGTTGAGCGTGTCCTCATCGACTGAAGCGAGGGTTGAATCCCCACCTTGGGTGTCATCTTTTGAGGTGTTCCAAGCGTTGTAACCAAGGACAAGGGTTCCTTCGTCCACGCTGTTGACATAAGCTTGGTAGGCGGGGTCGTTCCATCCCATGCATGCTTCAGAGGTATCGTTTTTGTCGTTCAAGCAGTGATCCTGCTCGGTTTGAATGAAACCTCGGGTGTCATCGTAATCAGCATTGGAACCAACACCGTCGCCATCCCCGTCAAAATGTTCGTTGGGGTCAATGTCCATGAGAGGGGATTCGGTTCGGTCAACGTAGCCATCGCCATCTTCGTCAAGACACCCCAGTGAAGGAACGCTCGTGTAACCCTTCGTGCTGTTGGGGTCAACGCTGACCGCTTTGGTGGACGTTCCAAATTCCCACGGGCATGCATCCGGGCTTTGGCCATCCCCTGCATCACCGTAGCCATCGCCGTCGCCGTCCAACCACTGCGATGGGTTGCTTGGTAGGGCATCAGCACCGTCGTCCACCGTCCAACTCTCATCAGGGTTGGAATAGCCGTCGAGATCGCTATCGGGGCATCCGTACCGGTCAAGGCTTGAGAACGCATTGACGGTGGGGCAACTGTCGGGCTTGAAACCCTCGGGATTGTCGCCGTAGCCGTCTCGGTCGGTGTCGGCCCATTGGGTTGATTCTTGTGGGAAGACATCCCCGTCTTGGCCGTCGCTGTTATCGCCGTAGCCATCTCCATCCGCATCGGCCCACTGGTCGGCGTTGTTGGGGAAGAGGTCGGGGTCTTCACCGGCCACATTGTCACCGAAGCCATCGCCGTCTGTGTCGGCCCATTGTGTGGGTTCGTCGGGGAAGACATCGGGTTGGTTTCCGTTGGGGTTATCGCCGTAGCCATCATCATCAGCATCGACGGTTTGTGTGGCATCGTTGGGGAAGGCATCGTTCAAGTCATTGACACCGTCTTGGTCGCTGTCGAGATCGAAGTAGCGGATTTTGGTTTCTGTGGGCGTGGTGCCGATGGCGAAGAATTGTCCAGTGAACTCGGGTACGGTGGCGATGATATCGCCTGAGGCGGTAAACGTCTCCAATACGCTGAAGTTGGTTTGGTCAATGAATGTGGTTTTCCCTTGCTTGGCACCCACGACATACATGCCATTGTAAGCGGCGATGGAGGTGGTTTGCTTGGTATGCCCAAGGCCAAGGCTGGCCGACGCCCATGTGTCGGAGTTGTAGTGATACAACGTGCCGCCGGTGGTTCCCGCAAGAAGGGTGTTGTTGTCAATTTCAACCAATGATGATACGATGCCGTTGGGTTCTGAGAGCGTGTTGGTCAGGGTTCCGTCGCCTCCGTGGACGTAGATTTTCTTGTTGTACGAGGCGATGGCCACACGACCATCGTTGAGGATTTCAAAGGCTGAAATGCCGGAGGAGATGGTGCTGCTGCTGATTCCAGTGAACCCGGTGGTATCGTACTGGTCTGCTCGACGTTTTCCTGCGTAATACACCAACCACAATTCGCCCTCCTTGTCAAGGGCAGCATCGTCAACCGGGTCGGGTGTCGTGATGTTCCAATAGACGGTTTGCGTACTCATCTGCACCACATAAGCGCCCCTGTCGTGTGCGATGGTGACCAGTTCTTGTGCATCGTCAAGCCGAGCATTGTTGGCGTAGACTTCGAGGAAGACGGTCCACTGGGTTGAAAGAACGCCGTTGTTGAAGGTGTTCACACTCACGTTCCCTTCATTATCAACGGTCAAAACTCGCCCGTCGTTGAGTGAGGCCCACAACACGAGAGGCCGATCGATACGATCTGTCTGACCCCCATCGGTGAGCAGGGAGAGGTCGCCTGAAACGCTACCAACCATGCCCGCTTGCGTGCCGAGCAAAAAAACAATCAGAAACGCGAGCCATCGCTTCATAGGAAATCCGAGTGACCCGATAGATATGAACAACGCGCTTCAGCGTGCAAACGAGGGGAGGCTCAATCTTCATCCGTCTCATCGTTCGGTTCGAGGCGCTTCACCGGTGTTTTGGACACCGGTGTCAGCGTTCCGCGAACGGGTCGAAGGGTCGCTGTTTGTTGGCCCACGGTGGAAGAGGGAGGCGGTCCTCGCTTCTTTTCTGGCATCAACATGTGGCCGACCGGGGTAAGGGAGGCGGTCCGAACTTCTTCCTCCTCTTCAAGCGGGCGCAGCGTGCCACGAATGGGCTTCAAAAGGGCCGTAGGACGTTGCATCGTTGATGTCGAGGAGTCAATCTCCTCAACCATCGTTTCCCCATCTTCCACCTCGGTGAGCACCGTTTCTTCAACGATTTCTTCTTGTGTGGGCGCTGTGGTTTCCTCAAGCATGGTTTCGCCAACATCGTCCATGGCGGCTTCTTCTTGGGGAACGAATTCTGGCTCTGCAGCCGCAATTGGTTTCCTGACGTTTCGAACAGGTTCAGGTTGTGCGATGGGTTGGCGAACCGTCCGCACCGGTGGCACTTGGCCTGCGAGTGGACGAGCACTGGTCATCGGTGCGCGCATGTTACCCAAGCCGAGACGAGGCTCTTCCTGGGTTTGTTGCCCCATCATGCCTCGTAGCGGGCGTCCTGCTGCTGCACCCAACCCATCAGGGCGTGCACCGAGAGCGGTGGGGTCCATGGCGCCAGCGCCGAAAGCAGCGGGGGCTTGGCCGGAGATGGATTGCATCCACTTCTGGCGCTTTTCGGCCCGGGTATCCGTGGCTTGGAGTGAACTGAATTCCTGCTCTCGTGTTCGAAGTTCGGTTTCGTCGGCGTCGATTTCGCCTTGGATTTGGCTTGAAACGGCTTCTCGCATCTTTTCTTCGGCCATTTCCTTGAACGAATCCATCTTTTCAGCGAGTCCCTTCAAGCGGTCGCGAATCTCGGCGCGCTTGAGGCCGAGTTGGGCCTCAATTTCAGCTCGAATCTGTGCTTCTCGCTTTCGAACGTCAATGAGCGCCTTGTTGCGCATGATCTCTTCTCGCTTGTCCAGTTGGCGTTCGAGTTGCGTGGCAACTTCCTCTTCCTTTCGGGATTTGAAATCACGAAGACGCTCCTCCATCTCAACCTCAAGTTCGAGCGAGGTTTCTTCCTTCAACAGGTCAAGATCGGTTTCGTGGGTCAAGCGCTCATTGCGCAATTGTGCGTCCACCTCTGACATGATGGCCTTGCGAGCAGCGGCCTCACGGGATTGGAATTCGAGGTCAAGGCGTTCGCTCCAGTCTTGCTTGTTGGCGGTGTATTGAGCCTCAAGTTGTTCTCGAAGTTCTGCTTCTCGCTCGTATCGGTATCGAGAAAGACGGTTCTGAATCTCGGCTTCTCGGGCGTGTCGGTACGAACTGAAGTCGTTCTCCATACGGTGTTCAAGCTCAGCCTCGATCTCGGTTTGCAAACTTCTCGAGATGTCGTCAATGGCCTTGCTGAAGGTGAGGTCGTACTTCGCCTTCAAGCGAGCCTTGCGTTCAGCAAGACGACCAGCCTGTTGTTCGTTGAGTTCTTGTTCAATCTGGCCTCGAAGTTCATCACGGCGCTTGGCAATGGCCAACTCAACGTCTTCTCGCATTCGCTCCTCAAGATCATCGGTTTCACGGCGCAATTGTTGTTCAATGTCAACCTGAAGTTGTTGAGCGATGTCTTCTTCCAAACGAAGGCTTCTTCGTTCAAATTCAACCTTGAGTCGTGCTTCTCTTTGCTTGAGGCGCTGTCGGAGTTGTTGTTCAAGGCGGGTTCGAATGCCTCGGCGGAGTTGGTCCTCACGTTCGGCCAACAATGCTTCGTGGCCGTCCTCAAGGCGCCCGATTTCCATTTGTTCCATCTCAACAAATCGCAGTTCCATTTCCTGTTCGAGATTGGCTTCAACCTCTCGAAGACGATGCTGCAACTCTTGGTTATAATCGAGTTTTAGTCGCTCTTTTTGGATGGCGAGACGACGGTCGTATTCCTCGTGCAACTGCCGTTCAATGGAGGCTTTCATCTCCGACTTTCGCTCTTCTAGGCGCTGGTGTTGCTCAACACCGTGCTGTTCGTGCATGGCCTGGATTTGTCGTTCAAGACGGAGGTCCAACTCATGACGAACCCGTGATTCCTCAGCGGCGAGTGCATCTCGTTCCATGGTTTCCAATTCGGCCTCCATGGTCGAACGGAGTTCATTTTCCAACGCATCCAACGTCATCTCGTGTTGCGTGGCCAAGTCTTTGGCGATGTTCGCCTTCATGGCGTTGACCCGTTCGGTGATGGCTTGTTGGCGAAGGCGTCGCTCGCGTCGAAGATCGGCTCGCAAACGCTCTTCCTGCCTGAATCGAGCTCGTGTGCCCAAGGCCTCGTCCAGCGATGCCGTATCCGCTGAAGTGAACTGTGAACGAAGCGATGCTAGGGTCACCCGTTCGGTCGTTTCTTGACCAGCGTGAGCCGCATCCACTGCCTCACCGTCATGGCTTTCGCTCATACTCATTGGAATCCCATCCACTTCTTCATGGGCTTCTCTTCATAGATAAGGAGCGCGACGAATTTGAGCGTCCTACGGGGATTTTTTTGACCCCTTTTCGTTGCCCAGCGTGTCAAAATCGAACGGTGAACTCCGTATCGCAGGCCGGGCATTCAATCGAACGCGTCCCAGGGCGGCGCTTCATCCGCAAGTTGCGATGACAACCCGGACAAGCGATTTCAACCCTCGGAGTTTGTTTTTTGAGCGTGAAATAGGATTCGCAAGTGCCACACTTCAACTCTGCCGGGCGATGGTCAACCCCGGCGACCAAAACTTTGGAGCATGAGGGGCAGGAGAGTTTCTCCTCCTTCCACTTCCGTCGAGTCAGCGGGTGGTCAACGCGCACTTTCGCATCACACAGGGTGCAATTGATCTCACCCAGGCCCACGGGCAGCATGCCCTTGCACTTCGGGCAAGAGAGTGCCGGTGGCGAGACTTTTGATTCAACGCTCAATTCCTCGGACATGGAATCACTTCTTTTTCGAGTAAAGGACCAGTTGTTCCGGTATGAAATTCCAGGGGACATCAAGGGTGAGCCCGAATTCCTCGGACAAGCGAACAATCAGTTGTTTTGCGCTGACCTGGTCCCTTGAGCCTTCAAGGTTCAAGACAATCACATCTCGGCCTTCCTCATCTACGGCCAGTGAGGCCAATGTGGTTGTTGGGCGAGCGGGCGTGGCTGCCGGTTGGGCAGGAGCAGTTGGTGCCGAGGTGGCGTTGAGGAGTTCGGGCAAGTCCACGTGTTGGTCTTTCCTCCACCACCGTGCTCGTCCTTGGTCCCGATGATTTTCAATCAAAGACAACGATGCGAGTTTCTTGAGGTGGTGATAGAGGTTGTAGCGGTCAACACCCAGTTGTTGCTGAAGTTGGACGGTGCTCATCTCTTCGGATTGGGCCAGTGCGACATAGGCAGCACGGCGAGTAGGGTGGGCAAGAGCGGTGGTGATGGGGTCGCCTCGCACTCTTCCCATTCTCGCACCTATCCGGGAGATGGGTCCGTAGGGTTTGAAGATGTCGCGTGAAATCCAAAGGTCGGCGTCACCCACGAGTGGGTAAATATCTCGCTCTAAACGTGGAGAATGCGATTTTTGTATCCTCTACCATCGACTTCATGGTTTCTTTGAAGAGTTTCATCGATTGACCGTTTTGAGCCAATCTGGCGCCGTTGAGGATGACGATGACGACCGATAATTCGTGGACAAGGACGCCAACCCAAAGTTGGTCGTACCACTGTTGAACGACCGCAAACACCAGCGTGACGGTGATAAACACAGAGAAGAAGAGATTCTGCATCAGGGTTCGCTGAGCCTGCCGAGCAAGATCGATCATTTCAGTGATCATGCGAGGGTCGTCGCCGGGAACCAATACGTCGGCCGCTTCGAGATTCACTGACTCGCCGGTTCCAATCGCTACGCCAACATCAGCGACCGCCAAGGCTGCTGCATCGTTGAAACCGTCTCCAACCATCATGGTGACGTGAGAACTCGACCGGGCTTTTACCCACTGCACCTTCTCTTCGGGGCTCAAACCACCGTGCGCTGAACTTTCCGGGAGGCCAACCGAACGAGCGAATTCAGACACGGCGTTTTGATGGTCGCCTGAAAGAATCTCAATGTTCACGTTGCGCTCTTTCAGTGAAGCGATAAGGGCATCCGTTCCGTCTCGTGTATCGTCGTGTACAAAAGAAGCCAAAGCGATACCCTTGCCGTCCTTAACGAGCAAACTCGCTCCGTGTCCTGCTTCTTTGGCTCGTTCAAACGCCTCGGCCAATTTCGCCTCAACCTCGATGCCCATGGCGTCTGCTTTATCGGGGCGGATGAAGGCCACCTCGCTGTTTCCATGTTGACCTGCCACGCCGGCGTCAATGTCATTGATCTCCTTGATGGAAGCGGGTTCGATCTCTTCAGAGGTGCAGTGTTCCATCATGGCCAAGGCGTAAGGATGGGAGGAACGAGATTCAAGCCCCATCATGATTTGGAGGGCCGCTTTCTTCCGTCGTCCTTTGCCCAGGACAATCTCGCCCACGGTTGGTCGGCCAGAGGTGAGCGTTCCTGTTTTGTCCAAGAGGATGTGATTGACATGCGCCATCCGCTCAAGCGCATCCCCGCCCCTCACGATCACGCCGTTTTGGGCAGCGTTTGAGAGCGCAGCTGCATGCGGAACAGGCGTGGCGAGAAGGAGAGCACACGGGCAAGAGACCACCCACAGCAGGAGGATAATTTTCCAGTCATCCGGGAAGAAGAAATACCAAACGGCGAGCGCACCGAATAACACGGCTGGAACCCAGATGGCGGTAAATTTCTCGATGCTGCTGTGGAGTCTCGGAGGGACATCTCTGAAGGTGTGGACAGCATCGATGAGTCCGGATAAACGAGTTTCGTCGCCAACGGCAAGAACTTCGCAAACGACCGGGCCTTTGGAGAGGATCAAGCCTGCTTCAATCACATCCCCTTCGCCAACATCCACAGGGACGGACTCCCCGGTGAGCGGGGCTTTGTTGAGTGCCCCCTTCCCTTCGACGATTTTCCCATCGACGGGAATGAGTTCACCGCTTCGAATCTCAATTTTATCTCCTGGACGAATCAGGTCGATGGGCACGATTTCTGTTTCGGGCCGAGCGTTATGGCCTGCGGCCAACCCTATGCCTGCGGCCATGGGAAGGGAAATTCCCATCGGGGCGGCCGAGATGGTCGTTCCCGGCATAAGGGCGATGGCCTGCTGTTGGTTGACTTTTCTCGCCGTTCGTGGTAAACGGTCCAGACCACCCTGCATGGCTTGTCGGGCTTTGACCAGTGCATCGCCTTCAAGATGGATGGTGAAGGCGACCAGAATGGTGACGATGAGGGCTTCTTCCCACATGCCGAGTACACATGCGCCGATGACGGCTAAACTGGTCAATACTTGGAACCCCATCTGCAGGTTTCGCAGCGATGCCAAGGCTTCTTTGAACATCTGAATGCCTCCAATGGCGACGCCGGGAATCGCCAGAATCGGTATGAGGATGCCATGGTAGCCGAGGAGTTCGGCCAACATGATGATGATGAGGACAGGGAACGCAATGCCCCCGCCGATCAATCGCCATTGGTCGGGGCGAACTCGATTGGATTTGGCCGCTGCAAAATTGGGTTCCATTCCCAGGACGTTTTCCAAGGCTCTGTTACGGGCTTCGAGGAGGGCCTTGTTGTTGGTGGCGACCAATTGGACCAGAATTCGGTCGTCGTCGGAAATCTCAGCGTCCAAAATACCGGGTTGACGACGAATCACCCGCTCAAGTTTTTGCACGGGTACCTCGTTTCTTTGGGCCACAGCCTTGGCGCGAACGCCAACCATCTCGTGGTGGTCTATGTCGGGGGCGTGGCCGAGTGAACGCAACACTGCAGAGACTTCGGAAAGCGTTCCCTCCTCAAGATTGATGTTGATTTTCACCTCGCCTGAGGTTGCGGAAACTTTGGACTTGGTGACTTGTTTCATGTGGCCAAGAGCGCCCATGGCCTTGCTTGCACAATCGGGGCAATCCATGCCCAAGAGGGGCCAACTGACCTCAAAGGAACCGCTGGCATCTTCAACGAAGGTGGAATCAACAACCTCAGGTGCAAAGGCTTCGCCAACACCCTGTTCAGTTTGTGGGGCAGGGGTCACTTCCTGTGTTGTGGCTGCAGGGACAGCGATAAGGTCATCGTCTTCAAGAGAAAGAAAGACTTCACCTTCATCCGACCCCCCCATGGCTTTGCTATCCGTGCCGACCTCATCAAACCTCTCATGGGCCGTTCTATCGCCTCGCGGTCAAGGGAATGTTCTTCATTTTCGTCTCGCTGGCTCTGCACATGGAATGGTTGCCCGAAGGTTGGTGCCCTCGTGTGGTGGTGATCGATATCGACGGCACCATCACCGACGGGAAAAAACACCTTTCTACCGAGGCAGTCCAAGCCGTTCGGCGTTTGGAAGATGCTGGAATCCCCGTTGTGCTGGCCACGGGAAATGTTCGACCCGTAACCTACGGCCTGTGGCGGTTTTTGGGGCTGTCAGCACCCATGTGCTGCGAAAACGGAGGCGTCCTCTGGCACCCTTCATGGGAAGAACCGGTGCTTCGTGCCAAGGCGACCGAAGCCAAAGAGGCAGCAGCGTGGCTCTCGACTCGGGTTGAGGGCGTGGATGCGCAAGGCATCGCCACCAACCGTTGGCGAGAAAGTGAGTGGTGCCTCTTTCCGAACGAACCCTTGGAGGCCATCGTCGCTGCGGTCAAGGAAAGCCAATGGTCTCATTTGAGCGTGGTGAGGACGGGTTTTGCGATCCACTTGATGGAGCCTCATCTCAGCAAAGGAGAGGGGTTACGGTTTCTCTTTGAGCGCATGGGCTGGTCGGCCGAGGAGGCCTTGTGCGTGGGCGATGCGCCCAACGATTTGCCGATGTTTGAGTTTCTCAGATGGTCGGTGGCTGTAGGGGGTGCTTTTTCTGCGGTTCAAGAGGCCGCCGATGTGGTCTCACCTCATCCACACGGTGCGACCTTCCCGCCACTGGTTGACGCCATCTTAGAGCGCCATTTGGGTGGTTCCAAGTGAAGGCCATGGGCATCGACCTTGGGGGTAGCGGCTTCCGCATCGGTGTTTTTGATACCTCTACGGGCGAGTTGCTTCACCCGCTTCTCCACCATTCCCACGTATCGTCAACCGCTCCCGAGGACGTGCTTCCTTCTCTTGTTCAAGCGATTGAAGGGCTTGGCTGGACCGGGCCAATTGGACTTGGGTTCCCTGGTGCGATTGAAGCCTCGAAACCAACGACGGCTCCGAATCTCGGAGAAGCGTGGTTGACCGTTGATGTTGGCGCTGCCCTTCATCGATTCCATGGTGGCGCTTTTGCCATGCTGAACGATGCAGATGCGGTGGCTTTGGCAGAAGCACAGCACGGTGGAGGCCACGCTGGCCATGCTTGTGTTCTCACGTTGACCGTGGGGACGGGTCTTGGAACCACGGTCCATCAAAACGGAACGATGGTGCCCAATCTCGAATACGGGCGTCTGCCTCATCCCTCCAAAAGTGGATGCTTGGAAGAGCACCTCTCGGGTGCTGCACGCACCCGCCATGGATGGAGCCTTGAGGAATGGGCTTCGCGGTTTCAGGAAGGATTAACCCATTTGGAAACGATGGTTCAGCCCGGGCGGATTATCCTTTACGGCGGCATCATGGAGCACTGGAACACGATACATCCTCTCCTCGAGACCGACGCCGAATTGGTGGCTGCTGTCTTGACCGATACGGCTGGTCCCTTGGGTGCGGCCCTCGCTGCGGTAGGCGCTCTTCACCCCTTGTGAGCGTCCGCCAGGGAGAATGATGTCACCATTTGCATGGCTTGGCCGTACTTGATTTTCCCAAGGTACTCCTTGGTCTGGCCGTGGGTGATGACTCGGAGCCGGTAGGTGCAAACTCGCTTGGTCCGTCGCTTTCGGTGGTGTTTGTAGAAATGGACGCCCACTTTGTAGGTGCCAAGCGGGGCGCTGCCCTTCCAAACGACGTTTTCAACCGGCGTGTTCGACACCGGTCGCACGTTCATGTCCACGTCCAGTTCACCGCCACAATCGCTGCGCTTGTTGTTGAAGTAAATCCGCTCACCTGACGGACAAAACAGGTGCAAGTCGAGGTCGTTGTAATCGTCCCATGCCAGTGAGATTTGGACCTCTCCAGAAGCTCCACCCTCTCGCTCCAATCGTTCGTCAATGTTCACTTCGTGCTCTTCATCAGCCTCGGTGGCTACGATGACCCCGCTTCCGATATGTTCCTCGGCCACCATCGTGGCGTGTTCCTGCATGGGCGGTTCGTTCTCCTCCATCCACCTTGAGCGAGCCTCCAACTCGGTCCGTCGCTCTTCGTCGTCAGGTGCCTCATCGATTTCGTGTTCAACCAGCGGTTGGAGAAGATCGAGTTCGAGGTAATTGCGGTCCCTCCGTTCATCACGTTCCCTCCAAGCTGCTTGTTCCTGTTCGGGGAGTTGGTCCACTTGCGGCATGCTGACCAGCAAGCGCATACGGCCTTGGTGGAGGGCGATACGCGACGAAGTGCTGTACTTTTGGAGCAAGGCCAAGGCTCGCAAGCGTTCTTGCCTTTGTACCCAATATCGGTTCAAGAGGTAGACGCCAAAACCTGTCAACGCAAGGCTAGAGCCAGCGGTGAGGGGGTCAACCATGAGGGTTTATTTGTCCCCGGTCCTTTATAGGAGGTGCGATGGAATCCCCATCAGGATAGGAATTCGGCATTCAAGGCGTCCAGCGAAGCCTTGTCGGGCCGAAGGACTTCATCAGGAACATCGAGCAGGGGCTCCTCGACCAAGCCAAGATCCTCGGCGAGCGATGGTTTACTGGCGTCAAAGTAGAGCAGGCCAGTGACGTGCTTCTTGCCGTTTTCAGCCTCGTGGAGCGCAGTCAGGGCGGCCATGGCGTCTCCAGGGTCGTGCTCGGAAGAGATGGTTTCGAGTCGGATGGTGGAACCGTCGTGCAGGGTGATGTCTCGGAAGTGCCCTTCGGGTACTTCGATTTCCTCGACCGGGTTGAAATGAGGAATGTAGTCGGCCATGTGGAGCGTGACTTCGTTTTCCTTGACGTAGCCGTAAGAGCGCATTGATTCATCGTTGTTGTTGAAGGTCACACACGGTGAGATCACGTCGATGAGGGCGAAGCCTTTGTGCGACATGGCGGCCTTGAGCAGGGAAGTCAACTGTTTTTTCGAGCCTGAGAAGGACCGAGCGACGAAGGTGCAACCAAGGTTGATGGCCAAAGCACACAAGTCAATCGGTTGCGTTTCGTTTGCGGGTCCTTTCTTCTTCTTGGAACCCACATCAGCCGTGGCAGAATACTGGCCTTTGGTCAGGCCGTAGACACCGTTGTTTTCAACGATGTAAACCATGTCCATGTTGCGTCGAATGGCGTGAATCAACTGGCCGATGCCGATGGACGCAGAGTCGCCGTCGCCTGATACACCGAGGTAAAGCAGGTTCTTGTTGATGGCGTAAGCGCCGGTTGTGACCGACGGCATACGGCCGTGGACGGTGTTGAATCCATGGGATTGACCAAGGTAATAGGCGGGGGTCTTCGAGGAACAACCGATACCCGACATCTTGGCGATGCGATGAGGCTCGATGCCGTTTTCCCATGCTGCTGTGACGATGACGTTGGAAATTTGGTCGTGGCCACACCCCGGACAAAGTGACGATGGTCCACCGGTGTAGCTGTCTTTGGGTTCGTTCAAGACGTTCAATTTCACGGCGCGTGCTGGTCGTGCGGGTTTCTCGCTCATTGCTTCACCTCCTCAAGAGTTTGCAGAATACGCTCGGCGTAGATTCGAGCACGTGGCGGCATACCGTCGCTGTAGGCAACCGAGTGCACCTTGGTGACCAAGTCGTTGGGGAGTTCTCGTCGCAGGATACCGTAGAGTTGTCCGTCCCGGTTGATCTCCAGAACGATGACGGTTTCATGGCGTCGTACAAAGGCCTCCACCTCTGAGTGAAGGGGCAGGGCGCGGACGCGACACTGGCTGACTTTGATGCCCGTTGCCTCAAGGATGTCGTCAATTTCCTGAATGGAATTTTCCATGCTTCCCAGGAAGACGATGCCGACTTCGCACTCCTCTTCCTCACGAAGAATAGGGGCGGGCAGTTCGTCTCGGGCGTTGTCGATTTTCATACGCAATCGCTGCATGAGGTTGTAATAGTCTTCGGGTTTCTCCGAGTAAACGCCCATCGGGTTGTGTCCCGTACCTCGGTAGAGGATAGGGTCCATGCCCGAGCCGGGGAGCGTACGGTAGGGAATTCCGTCGCCATCGACGTCGAGGTAACGGCCAAACGTCTCGAAGGCTTCGAAGACATCTTGCTCACGAACCACTTTGCCTCGGTCCATGGGTTGGTCCGGATAGGTGAAGCCTTCGCAGGCCCAACGGTTCATCCCCAAGTCGAGGTCGCTCATGCCGAAGATGGGCGTTTGGAAACGCTCGGAGTAGTCAAACGCTCTCCAACCGTATTCGAAGCACTCTTCCACAGTGCCTGGAATCAGGACGATGTGTTGGGTGTCGCCGTGGCTGCCTTCGTACAACATGGCGATATCGGATTGTTGGGTTCGTGTGGGCAGGCCGGTGGACGGGCCCACACGGGTGACGTCCCAGAAGACCGAGGGGATTTCAGCAAAGTAAGCCAGACCGATGAATTCCTGCATCAGCGAGATACCGGGGCCGGAGGTGGCGGTCATGCCACGTCCACCGGCCCAACCTGCGCCGAGCACCATGCCGGCAGCGGCGAGTTCATCTTCGGCTTGGATAACGGCCATCGTAGCGTTGCCATCATCGTCTGTTCGAAGGCGAGGAATGTAGTTGATGATGCCTTCCGCCATCGAGGAAGACGGCGTAATGGGGTACCATGCAAGAAGTTGAACGCCGCCATAATGGGCGCCAAGAGCGGCCGCTTCGTTGCCCTCGATGAAGAATTGAGGCTTCTCGACCTTGCGGGCTTCAACCGCATAAGCGTCTTCCTTGGTCAGGTGTTCCTTGCAGTAGTCTCGTCCCAGTCCAAGTGCGGTGATGTTGAGTTCAACAGCGGTGGCTTTGCCCTTGAATTGCTTGGCCACGGCCGATTCAAGACAGGCTTGGTCAATACCGAGAAGTTCTGCGAGCACACCGACGTAGATGATGTTGGTAACGAGTTTGGCGATTTTTGGATTGATTTTTCTGGCCAGCGAGCTCATCGGGACCGGATACGAAATGATGTCTTCGCGCTCAACGGTTTTCTTTTTCGTGTCGCTGTTCCAAATCACCACGGAACCCGGTTCGAGCGCCGCTATGTCGTCTTCCCAGGTGGCTGGATTCACCAGCACTTGGATGTGGGTTCGGTCGCCAGGGGCCTGATAGCCCATGTCCGAAAGGCGGACAATGTACCAGGTGGGGAGCCCGGAAATGTTGGAGGGAAACAGGTTCTTTCCGCTGACGGGAACGCCCATGTCGAAGAGGGATTGGAGCAAAATGAGGTTCGCAGATTGGGACCCGGTTCCGTTGGCGGTGGCGATGTTGATGGTGAAGTCGTTGATGATGCGGTCCATGTGAAACATCCCTCGTAGGGTGACGGTAGACCCGTCCTGCCCGGTGGGGTCCTCAAGCACTCTTTCAACATGTTGCCATCACATTCCCCCGGGAACTGCTACGGGATATGGACCTCCTTGGGAAGCGTGAGACTCAAAACCACATGGGGATTGGGGGTGAACATGGCGGACGAAGCAATGCGAACCGGCTGGGAAAAGGCTGAGAAGGCCATCACCAAAGGAAAAGGCGACTCAGCCCTGAAAATTCTCAGGGATGTCGATGCGAACGGGAAAGAGCCCACGACGCTCATGTTGGCCGGGCATGCTACATGGCTTGAGGCCAAAGCTGGCAACAACCGTGCTCAATACCGAAGAGCCGCTTCGCTCCTTCGGGAATCCACCAAAAGGAACCCGCGAGACAAGAAAGCCGACCGCCTTTACAACGACCTGCTCAATGAAATGCAGAACAAAGGCATCAGCGAGACATCCTTCCCGCGCCTCCTCAACGACGGCACGCCGACGCCTGCTGGTATCATGGCCATCTTCCTGGCTGGCGTGTTGGTGTTGGCGATGATCAACGTCGCCAATCGGGCCGGGACCACCACCGATATCGTCGACCTCGAGTTGACGTGGAACGGTGGCGCCAACAGCGGGACGGTCACCATTGAACTCTATCCTGACGATGCGCCGATTCACGTGGAGAATTTCAAACTCCTTGTACAAAACGGGGATTATGACGGGACCATCTTCCATCGTGTCATTGATGACTTCATGATTCAAGGTGGCGACTTCACCAACGGTGACGGCACCGGCGGGCACGCTGCCAAGTGGTTTGGCTACTGCAACGGCCAGCAAGGGTCTGAG
>NZEQ01000083.1 GCA_002689105.1 Verrucomicrobiales bacterium
ACTAATATTGACACAAATTTTTGTTCTTTGCACTACAAATTTCAGGCTGTGGGTGAGATCCAGCTTCACCAAACGTGGCCTTCTTCGTCGCATCGTCGTAGAACACGACATTTCTCTTTCCCTTCCAAAATTGGCGGAACGGCCGCACGACAAACTTTTCGTCAGCCCCACTCTGCTCATTTTTCCACTCAAAGTAGATGCATTTCTCGACAGGGCAGCCACAATCTTCAGCAATCGTAAAGGGAGAGAAGGATAAAGTCAAAGTGACCGCGAGCGCCAGGGCCACGGTAAAGATCGCCATTCCCAACTCCTATTCCCCCCACCTCTATCCCACGGTGCCCTTCTACACGTTCTATTCCATGTTTGGCTTCCAGCGCGTGGCGGACCTCATTTGGTCGGCTGCGGACCAACGAGCCCGTGGCTTCCTCATGGGCGCGACCTCCGGGCGAACCACCCTCAACGGTGAGGGGCTTCAGCACCAAGACGGCCACTCGCTCTTGATGGCTCACAC
This sequence comes from Verrucomicrobiales bacterium, assembly GCA_002689105.1. GTDB lineage: Archaea > Thermoplasmatota > Poseidoniia > Poseidoniales > Poseidoniaceae > Poseidonia. The sequence goes on from NZEQ01000083.1 coordinate 512, forward strand.
CAATCCGGCGGTGCGAGCCTGGGACCCTGCCTTTGCCTACGAATTGGCCACCATCATTCGACACGGCATCGAAGAGATGTATGTCGACAACAAAGACGTGCTCCATTACATCGCCATCTACAACGAAAACTACCCCATGCCACCCAAACCAAAAGGCGTTGATGAAGGCATCATCAAGGGCATGTACCTGCTTCGGGGCGCACCCAAAGGCGACGGTCCAGTGGTTCGGTTGATCGGTTCAGGCCCCATCATGGTCCAAGTGCTTGACGCGGTTGAGAAGCTCGAAACGTATGGCGTACGAGCCGAAATCTACTCCGCAACCTCCTACGGCGAATTGCGCCGAGAAGGCCTTGATTGCGACCGACACAACCGCCTCCATCCCACGGACGACCTCCAAAAACCATGGGTGGAAACGTTGCTGTCCGAACCCATCTCAACCGTGGCGGTCTCGGATAACATGGCAGCGGTTCCCGACATGATTCGCCAGTGGGTCAGTGGCCCTTACACGGTCCTCGGTACCGATGGATTTGGTCGCTCAGACACCCGGGAAGCGCTGCGCCGTTTCTTCGAAATCGACGGTGCCGCCATCGCGCTCGCCGCCCTCTCCTCATTGGTGCGTGAAGGCAAGGTTGACGCGAAGGTTTACGCCAAGGCCGAGAAGAACTTCGCCGTCTCCACCGAGCGCCCCGACATTGCTGGGCTTTGAGAACGGCTTTCGGTCCAGCCTTCATTTCAAGGAGGAGATCATCCGATGGAAGTGGTGCACACCCTGCTCGTGAGTGGGTGAATAGCGCCCACGCTCATAGGAAGCGGAACGCATGCCCTTCATGCAGTTCTCAACAACAAATTGGTCTTGCAGCTCAACCTTATCCAACTCAGCACCGGCACCTTGGTCAAGCAAATCCGCATGTTTGACATAACTTCTGAAGAGCACTCGCGTCGTAGCGGCGCTGGTTGGAACGATGATGTTCACGGACACGCCCCATGGATAGACATTCAACATCAAATTTGGATACAGCCACCAATAGTATGCACCCACCCTCTTTCCGTGATCGATGGACGTCTCAGGAAGGTCAAAACAAACCTCGTCTGCAGCCGCCAAGCCGACTTGCAACACGCCGTGCTCAAAACATTCCGTTGTGTAACCTTTGGTGTCGAGGGCGTCGTTCAGTTCAGGGTGGACAAAAGGAATGTGGAAACCTTCCAAGTAATTGTCAACGTAGAGCATCCAGTGAGCGTTGATGTCCCAATCTCGGTCCCGTTCTGCGTCGTGTTTCAGCCCGTTGAGGAACCACCCCGTTCGTTCTTGAACAGGTTGAAGCAAAGCATCGAGTTCCAACTCGGCTTTGAGCGTCATGAATTCTAATCCGTTCCAATTCTTGAGGTGGAAGGAAGGAAGGTTGTCCGTCTGGGTAGGAAAATCAAGGGCTTGCTCGAAGCCCGGCATGTGCTTCAATCGCCCATCACAACCGAACGTACGACCGTGGTACGGGCATTGAATGGTTTTCTTGTCTGTTTCTTCATGGCACATGACCATGCCACGATGCGTGCAGACGTTTGACAGCAGACGGACGATTCCGTCGTCGTTGGTACGAATCATGGGTTCATTCAAGAGGGCATCGAGATGGGGTAGAGGTGAGACTGCGGAGGTGAATTGTTCACTTGAGCCAACGAATTGCCAGGCGGATTTGATGGCGTTTCGTTGCGCTGCAAAGAGACCGGTATCCGTGTAGAATTCGGAGGGAAGGGTTTGGGCCAAACGGATGTCGGCGTTGACGAGCTCTTCCGACATGAACCGAATGTCACGCTCTGTTTTCTTGAGCCTTGCGTTGGTGCTTTGCAAAACGAATCTCCAAAACAGATGACGGCCCAACATATGCCATGTGGGAGCGGTTGCTGGTCGGTGCAATCGTCGCCTTTGTGGTGTTCAAAATCACCCTCATCACCTACCGGCGACGGAAATACCCCGAACCCCACGAAGATTGGACCGCCGTTGACCTTGAGGCGCTGAACTTTCCTTCCGACTTTCGATGGGGTACGGCCACAGCCGCTCATCAAGTCGAGGGGCATCTCGTCAACAATTGGTCAGAACACGAGGAAAACAAGAACCTCGAACGAAGTGGCGCAGCCTGCGACCACTGGAATCGATGGAAAGACGATTTCCAACTCCTCACCGACCTTGGCCTCAGTTCTTACCGTTTCTCGATTGAGTGGAGTCGGCTTGAGCCGACCGAGGGCGAATGGGACGAAGCCGCTCTTGCGGTGTATTCGGCCATGGTTGACGACCTCCTCCATCGAGGTATTCGTCCCGTGGTCACCCTGCACCACTTTTCTCATCCGCAGTGGTGGGAAGCCAAAGGTGGCTTTGCCAATTCAGCAAACTTACCGGAATTCGTTCGGTACTGTGAGCGCGTCTTTGATGCCCTCTCTGAAAGGGTTGACACGTGGGTTACCGTGAACGAACCCACCGTTTTTTCCACCATGGGTTACACCTTGGGGATGTTTCCTCCTGGACGTCGGTCGTTGCGCACGACGATCCGCGTCATGCGAAATCTTCTGCTGGCCCACGCCGCTGTTTACAAAGCACTCAAGCAGAAACTCCCGACCGCCAAGATTGGAATCGCAAAAAACGTCACCCTCTTCGACCCAAAGAACAGGTGGAGCCCCATTGATTGGCCGCTCGCACGTCTGCTGGAATGGTTTTGGAACGGTGCATGGCGAGGCGGAATTCAGAAGGGTCGGATGTTCTTCAAGGACGTTCCAGAAGCGAAAGGCAGCTTGGATTTCATCGGCCTCAACTATTACACTCACGTGCTGGTGGGGCCTGCGTCCGTGTCCCTCCTCAAGATGAAGTTCCCAAAACGAAAACACGAGGTCGCCACGGAATTTGGATACCCCATGTACGCCGAAGGCCTCCGAAGGGCGGTTGAATTTCTTACGCCGCTTGGCGTGCCGATTGAGGTCACGGAAAACGGCGTGGCCGACGCCAACGACACGTTGCGAACCGAACACCTGAAGCGCCATCTCTGGGTCCTCTCTCAAGCGATTCAAGACGGCCACGACATTCGGTCCTACCATCACTGGTCATTGATGGATAACTTCGAATGGGCCGAGGGCTACTCGATGCGCTTTGGTTTGCACCACGTTGATTTTGAAACCCAGGAGCGCACGCTTCGTGGGAGCGGTGAAGCCTACAAGCGAATTGTCCAAAACAATTGACCCACGTCAAATCCAGACGTCGTTATCAGCGGTTAAATCACTGCCTGCTTCGCCGGTGTTGACCACGCCGCGAGGTTCAACGAGCAAGACCATGCACTCTTTCTCGGCGAAGGGCTTGTGCCGCGTGCCTTTGGGGACAACGTGCATTTCCCCCGCATGGAGGGCGATGGTACGGTCTTCAAATTCAATGCCCATGCTGCCCTCGAGAACGATGAACACCTCGTCGGTATGGCCGTGGTCGTGCCAGACGAATTCCCCTTGGATTTTGACGAGTTTGAACTGATAGTCGTTCATTTCAGCGATCACCTTGGGCGACCAATGGTCCGAAAAGAGGCTGAATTTTTCGGCGAAGTTGACGGTGGTCATGTGGTGGGCAGACCCTCTGCCTTACTTTGCTCTATGCCCTCAAAGCGGCGGCGTCCACGACCCATTTCTTCGTCCGAAGTCGAGCACATGGCAGTAAAGCGTGCAAATATCAGCATCGTGTTGTTCGACCGTCGTCAAATCCTCTGGTTGCAGAAGAGAAGGGGCTTTGCTCCACGCCCATCGAGCGAGGATGGAAAGGGGGAAACGAAACAACGCAGGCCCGTTGACTGGAAGGCGCCAGCGCGTCAACCAAGGACGTTCAATCACCCCTGCTTCTGCCATGGCGTCGGATACAGCCTCCCACGATGCGCCCCCGGCTTTGCTTTTGACCAACCACGATGGATTGACCGAGGAGTCAACGATGTAACCCTTCTTGGCGAGGGAGGCGGCCATCCAGGGCGCGATGTACCCGTTCGGGGCTCGGAAATACGGGCGAAAAGCCTCACCAGCGTGCGCCTTGAGCAGCGCAGTAGACCTGTCCAACATCGCTTCAAATCCGCTTTTGTCTTCTCCCCAAGCCGACCACGAACGGTGGGAGTGGCCGTGACAAGCAACGGTAAGGCGCTCGGGAAACCGTTCAAGAGCGCTGCTCAGTCCTTCGGAAAAGTCCTCCATTTCCAGCAAGTCGCTGATGACAAACAGGGTGATGGCTCCGTCGTGACGGTCCATCCAATCAAGCATCCTTTCCCACCCGGTGAGGAATGTTTCCGAGAGGCGGTCGGACGGTCCGCTGAAGGTTTCCTTGCTTCTTGTGGGGTGGCCTTGGTGCTTCGGCAGGTGCCTGAAATCATCGGTGTCGACCGTGAGCCAAGTGGGCATGTCAGGCCTCCGGCCCAAGGTCAACAAGATGGAGGTGGTGAGGAACGGTCCGCTCGTTGAATTCGATGCCGATGAACTCGGGGAGGCGCTCCCCACCCCATGCTTTGCAAATGGCGTCGGCGGTGGCAAGACCTGCTTCGTTGTGCGGGTGAACGGCGATTTCGACCGTCGTTGTATCACTTCGTTGAGCGAGCCAGCTGAAGATGCAGTTCACGCATTTCATGGCGATTCCTTTTCGGCGATGTACACGACGCACCCAATAGCCCAAATTGAACGCTGCATGGAGCGATTGTAACTCATCACCCAAGCCCACCAGGCCCACGAATTCGCCGGTGCTGGTGGTGTGAATGGACCAAAAATGAAGGCGGTCGCCGCCCTTTTGCGCTTCAATATCGTAGAGCATGTCCCGAAGTTGGCGGCGCACATCCTGCTCAGGGTTGAGCCACGGAAGGGCTGCTTGAGCGGCTTCAGCATCCTCTTGATAGGCTTCAAACATCGCCACGAGGATGGAGTTGGCTGCAGGACGAAGCAGGAGGGCTTCGTCAACCTGGAGCTCCGGAGTCATCGTCATGATCCTCACCTTAGGCCAAGAGACGAGTTCGTGCTTGTTGAACGTGCGGGTCGTTGGGGTGCACATAAGCAGCCATGTCCAAGGTCCATTTCATGTGTTCATGACGACCGAGGTGTTGGAGCAACACCGAGATGTGAAGGAGCATGTCGAGGTTGTTGTCCAGGTGAGGGCCAAGCGCATCAAGCGTGGACGCTGCGGCTTCCATTCGTCCGTGCTTCACATGTTCCATCGCAGTGACCACTTCTTGGTAGACCTGCGTTGGTGTCCAAGCATCCCCCTTGGGCCAAGGCCAAATTCGGTTGTCCACGTCTTCTGCGGGTTGTGGTGCTGGTTCGGCCTGCGGTTCAGGGCTGGGTGAAGGTGCGACTTCCGCAACCGGTTCGTCATCCGGCAAATCAGGAAGGTCCGGAACGGCTGCCTCAACCGAGGGTTCAGGAGACACTTCAGGGCTTTCGGCAGCCATGGCTTGCGCAAGGGTGCCACCGGTCGGAACGGTCTCGTCGGGCAGGTCGGGCAAATCGGGTGTGGCGCTTGGTGCAGGACCGACTTCACCAAGCAAATCTTCGTCTTTCGGCGTCTCCACCGTCGGCGAGTAAAGTCCTCCTTTTCCGGTGTGAACGGGTTCGGCGACCTCCTCCATAGGGTCAACCGTTCCAAGGTCAAATTCAACGTATTCTTTGGGAGCATCAGCCGCGGTTAATTCCACTTCTTCTGGTTCAGAGGATTCGACCGTCGAGGCCAATGTTGGGCCTTCACTGCCAATGAATTCAAAGGAATCAGGAACTGGCGTGCCATCTTCGTCTTGTGCGGGGGTGGTTGATGCATATTGGTCCACTTCAACGGTCACGTCATCGATGGCGAGCACCGCTTCAACGACCGGCCCAATGTCCTCTTCCTCTTCGTTTTCTCCGAGCAAGAGGCTCATGATCTCCTCGCCCGAGGTGGTGGGTTCCGCCATCGGTTGTTCTCGAGCAGATTTGTTGAGGGAGTAATAGCACTGTTTGCATGTCTCTGCGCCCAATGGGTTGTTGTATTCGCAATAGGGACACTTCACGCCAACGGCGTCATCGTCCTTCTTTTTGCGACCAAACATCCACTCACCCAGTCTCCGGCTGTAGAAACTCGGTTTAAGAATAAGGGTTTGTCGCTCACTGAACGCTTCAATCTTCATCCATAGGATGATGAGGGGCGCATCCGTGGTTGACGCATGGCGCGAAAGGGTTCAGTCAAGCGCATGAACAGCGCCAGGGAACCTGAGCCCCCCATGGCGAAAGGGGAACCCGCTCCTGACCGCTGGCGGCGAAGTCAAGACCACTTTACGACGATGACGGACCTCATTCGAGAAGAACTGGACGATGAAACGCAGTTGGTGGAAGAACGGTGGAAGACATGGTCCAAACAACGCCTCGTCATGGCCGGCGTTTCCCTCTTTGATTTGAAGGCGCGAACGCAAGGGCGTTTTTTCGGCGACGACATCGTCGTGTTCGAGGCGCAGGACCACGGGCGCCTGCCCGAGCATCGTTTTTCGCACGGAGACATCGTTCTCATTTCCCGTTCTCGACCCTGGGGTGAAAAGGTGGTCGAAGGGGTGGTACTTGACCGCGGCCCGACGCGACTTCGCGTGGTGGTGGGGGAACGCCCCCGAGACGTCAGAAAAGGAGGGTGGCGCTTGGACCGAGGTGCGAACCGGGTGGCGCACGACCGCATGCATGAAGCCCTCGTCGCCTTTCATTCAACGGAGGGCGATGGCGGGACGGTGCTACGAGAGTTGTTGTTGGGCAATGTACTCGACATCAACCAAAGCGCGGAACTCTCCCCCGACATACGAGGGCGTCTGCAACAGCGAGGACCTGCTCCCAATCATGCCCATCTCAACCCTTCTCAGCAGGCTGCCATCGACGGTGCGCTCTCCCGTCGATTGACGCTCATTCAAGGCCCACCTGGAACGGGGAAAACCACCACGGCCACCCATCTGCTACACCGTTTGGCCATGCAGGGGAGCGGGCCCCTACTCGCCACGGCCGAATCAAACGTCGCGGTGGACAACCTGTTGGAGGGCTTGTTGGATTTGGGCGTGAAGGCTTTGCGAATCGGTCGTCCGGTCAAGGTTCGGGAATCGTTACGCTCAGCCACGCTCGACGCGGTCTTGGAAAACCATCCCATGCAAGAGGAACTGGCCTTTCTCCGGGACGAACAACGCGAATTGCGAAAGGCGCTTCCTTCGCTCAAAGGACGAGAGAAGGGGCTGATGCACCGAGACATCAACATCAACCAGAAAGAAATTCGTCGCATGGAGGATGTGATGACAGCCAGTGTTCTCGACGAAGCTGAAGTCATCTGTGCGACCACCATCGGTTGTGGCCACCGTCTCCTTTCTTCACGCAAGTTCCCGATCGTGTTGATGGACGAGGCCACGCAGGCCACAGAACCAAGCGCTCTGGTTCCGATTGTGAAGGGATGCCGTCAGTTGATACTCGTTGGGGACCACCAGCAACTCCCGCCCACGGTTCTCAGTCGACGAGCCGAAAAAGGCGGCCTCAATCGTTCACTCTTTGACCGTCTTATCGCCTGCGGCCTCGATTCCATGATGTTGACCACCCAGTACCGCATGCACCCGATTCTTCGAGAATTTCCAAGTGCCCGATTTTATGAAAATCGACTCGAGGACGGTTGCACTTCGGACCAACGTCCCCCACCAGCAGGTTTCCTCTGGCCTGATTGGGACCGACCAATGGCTTTCGTCCCCATCGAGGGCGTTGAAGAGACCGATGAAGAGGGCAAGAGCCGGTCGAACCGTGACGAAGCCGCCAAGGTGTTGAGTGTTGTGAACGACCTTCTCGCCATGGGCGACCTCCAACCCGTGGATATTGGGGTGATTTCACCCTACAACGGCCAAGTCCGAGAATTGGTTCGTTTGTTCGAAATGGCGGGCGGCCGTGAGCCAGGACAGCCGTATGCTGGCCTTGAAATCAAGAGCGTTGATGGATACCAAGGCCGAGAGAAAGAAGTGATTGTATTCTCCACGGTTCGAGCCAACGAACGCGGCGAAGTGGGGTTCCTGTCCGATTACCGCCGCCTCAACGTGGCCATCACCCGTGCGAAAAGAGGGCTGATTCTCCTCGGCCACCCCACCACGCTACGGCACGACGGGACGTGGAAATCCTACCTTGATTGGATCGAAGAACACCAGTTGTTCGCCTGGCACGTCACCCACAGTTCATGATGGACGCAACGCGTCATTTGACAAAGGAGAAGCCGTAGGAATACCATGGCCGACGACCCTGTGACCATCGTGAAGGGCGGGACACTCGCCCAGAACATCATCGGTTCAGCCCCCGAGGGCATGCTCATTGCACCGTCTTGGAAGCGGGTGCTCGCCTTCATGCTCGACGTGATGCTCATCAGCATCGTGCTCGGCTTTTTCACGGGCGGGAGGCTGATGATGGGGTTGTACAATTTCGAACTCATCACCGCAGGAGGCCGATATACGGCGGAATTTTTCATCAACTGGTTCGTCTTCCTTTCCGCTCTTTATCTCTACTTCAAGTACACCGGCCAAACGATGGGGCGCTCATTGGCCCAACGAGGGTTCCGCATCGCCATCGTCCACGATAACGGCACCATGCTCGAGCACCATCACTGGGGTCCACGAGCGGTGGCCAAAATGGTCTACCTCCTCCCTGTCATTGGGCCCTTGTGGTTTGGATTGCGAGACACCTTCAACGCCGGCTCAACCAACGCCGAATACCGAACGGCGGTCGACCTCAAGCACCACACGGTGGCGGCCGTGGACTGGTCGCTGCCCTCGGAAACCCGTCTCCGATTGCGCTGATTGCATCCCATTGGAGCAAGCCCTTGAAGTAGAATCGCCCCACAGTCGGAACAGGTGAGCCGACGTGAGTGACGAGCACAGTGCCCGAGCAGGCTCTTTGAACGCCCATCTGACCTCGGTAAAAATGGAAATCGACGACGACGATGAGGACATCATCATGGTCGTGGTGGATGTCGTCAACGAATCCTCCATCCCCATCGGCGGACTGGAAGCCGCTTTGGTGGATGCAAAAGAGACTCGCTACGAGCCCATAGAAGGCATCAGTTCCATCGGACCTGGGCTGACGCGCCAGTTCAAGTTTGAAGCCTCCATAACAACAGGGACATGGACCTTTGAATTCAACGGCGGTGGCCAAGCGATGAAACTCGGTCCTTACGAGGCTGATTTTGAATACCAAGCGGAGAAAGGACGCGTCCTCGGCAACGCCATCGGTTCAAGCTTGTTCAGTGGCGCTTTTGACAACCATCTTGATGCCTTTGGCAACACGGAAGAACGCGGCATCATCAACCCCGATTCGATCGTCATGACCACCTATGTTGGTGAGAACGAAGAAGGCGGCCGTACCAAGGTGATTCGTGGCGACGTCGCCAAGGCAGGAGACGGCGATGACGGTCCTCGGAAGCCACCTTGGGAACGTTCAGAACCGGAACCGGCTGCTTTGACGCCGCTGACATCAACACCCTCCCTTTCCGCACCGGAGCCAACGGCGCCCGCCGTGGACCCCTTGCTTACCCCACTGACGCCCGTTTCGTCGTCGGCCCCCCCTGAACCGGTGGAAGAAACACCACTGACCGCACCCGAAGAAACGGCGCCGGTGGAAACAGCGTCCACTCCACCGGCTCTTCCATCCTCCTCCACTCCTCCTTCGAGCGGCCCTCCGTCCGGTCCGCCTTCCGGTCCTCCCAGCGGCCCTCCATCTGGTCCTCCATCTGGTCCTCCCAGCGGCCCTCCATCCGGTCCGCCTTCCGGTCCACCCAGCGGCCCTCCATCCGGTCCGCCTTCTGGTCCACCCAGCGGCCCTCCATCCGGTCCGCCTTCCGGTCCGCCCAGCGGCCCTCCATCCGGCCCACCCAAGCGACCATCTGAACTGTGAGTGAATCCCATGTCTGACGGTTTTGCAATGGAATTGTGTGGAACGCAAGGTTCCTACCAAATTGTCCCCGATGGTGTTGAGGCCATCGATCTTGACAGCGTCGGAGCAGCCATTGAAGCGGCGGGATTTGAAGTGGGGGGCCGCTCTCGTTTGTGTTGGACGTTTTCCGGTCGATGCGAAATGACGCTGTACCCAAGTGGGAAATTGATGATTCGAACCGAAGACAAAGGGTTAGCTGAAGATGTCGCCCAAAGCCATGTCAACGAATGGGTCAAATCTTGAGGCGTGAACTCCATGCTCTCGAAGGAGACGATTGACCACATGAACAACGGCGGCGTTGTCGCCTATCCCACCAGTACGCTCCCCGGTCTTGCCTGTCTTCCTCAAACCGACGCCCTCGACCGGTTGTTTGAACTCAAACAACGACCGGCTGACAAACCCGTTAGCTTGGGCGTCCTCTCACTCAAACAAGCGGAAACCCTTGTTCGTGTCCCTGAGAAAGTACGGCTTTTGGAAGCAGCTTTCCCCAAAGGGGGGTTCACCTTCATCCTCGATGCTGTGGAGACACTTGACCCACGCCTTGGTGGCGACCGAGTGGCCGTCCGTTGTCTTGCTCACCCCGTGGCTCGGTTACTGGTCGAAACCTTTGGCCCCATCACGGCGACAAGCGCCAACGAGTCGGGCGAAACCCCTGCTGATTCCGCTGAAGCCGCCGGCGCCGGTTTAGGCCTTCCAGACCGTGCCGTTCTTCCTGGAACGTGTCCAGGTGGATTGGGCAGTACCATCCTCAACGTCGTGCAAGAAGAACACGGTGTGGAGGTAACTGTTATGAGAGAGGGCATCATACCTACGCGTAGCGTGGTTCAATGGTGGAAGAATCCAACTTGAAGTATTGGCGAGATGCAGGGCACGTTGCCCGACGCACCCTCGAGGCCATGAAGGACGAACTCCAACCGGGAAAGACCTACCATGAAATCATTGAATCCGCCGAACGGTTCATCCATCGGCACGGCGGAAAACCTGCTTTCCCCGGAACCATCGCCGTGAATGATTTGGCGGCCCACTTCACTACGAATCACCAAGTGGAAGGCGTTGAAGGCTGGGACGGCGAGATGGTGCTTCAGAATGGAGACTGTGTCAAAATTGACTTTGGCGTCCACATCAAGGGCCACATTGGCGACAACGCCTTGACCTTGGAAATCGGAAACAGCAACGAACATACCGAGCAGATCAAAGCCGCCAAAGAAGCACGAGACGCTGCGATTGAGATGCTTCATCCAGGCACACCATGGTACAAAGTAGGCCAGGCTGCAGCCCAACCCTCCCTTGACGCAGGTTTCCAACCCATTCGGAATCTTTGCGGCCACCAACTCAAACCTTGGGAACTTCATGCGGGCGTTTCGGTGCCCTCTTATGCCTGCGGAAAAGAGAATCGCGGCTTTTCCGGCGTGGTCGAAGAAGGCGGTGTTTACGCCGTTGAACCCTTCAATACCACCGGCGAATCAGGACTGATTGAAAACATCGGCCGCCCCAACTCCTCCAACATTTACAGGGTGACGGGGTTGACCACGTCTCGAAAAGCTCGTGCGAAAAATCAACTCAAACCCTTGGGGGCTCAAATGGCCCGTAACTTGGAAGAGCGGTATTCCACGCTCCCCTTTGCCGAACGCTGGGCGTTTCCAATGTTGAAGAAACCCTTCCCGGACGCTGACGAAGCCAGCCTCCAAAGCAAATGGAACGCCTTGGTGAATAAACTGATCAAAATCCGTTTCCTTGAGACGTACCACGTTCTTCGGTGCAAAGACGGCGGCAATATTGCCCAATTTGAGCACACCGTCCACGTCACGTCAGGTGGGCCGGAGATCCTCACGGTCGAATAAACCCGTTTTTTGCGCTCAAAAACGCATATAAACTGGTTAGGCCTACGAATTAACGAACAGGGCTGTTGAAGTTCTCGTTGAGTGCATCCCATCCCCTCTCGTTTTCTCTCACCCTGTTCACCTCTGATTCACCTCCAGCGTAAGCGCTGAAGAGCCTATTATTGATATTTACAAA